>NZ_ATHI01000021.1 GCF_000422245.1 Alkalidesulfovibrio alkalitolerans DSM 16529 | reverse complement strand
CCTACTCCACGATCTCGGAGACAACGCCCGCGCCGACGGTACGGCCGCCTTCGCGGATCGCGAAGCGCAGGCCCTTTTCCATGGCGATGGGGGCGATCATTTCCACGTTGAAGGTCGCGTTGTCGCCGGGCATCACCATCTCAACGCCCTCGTCCAGCGTCACCACGCCAGTCACGTCCGTCGTGCGGAAGTAGAACTGCGGGCGGTAGCCGGAGAAGAACGGCGTGTGGCGGCCACCCTCTTCCTTCGACAGCACGTACACCTCGGCCTTGAACTTCTTGTGCGGTGTGATCGACTTCGGAGCAGCCAAAACCTGGCCGCGCTCCACGTCCTCGCGCTTCACGCCGCGAAGCAGCGCGCCAACGTTGTCGCCAGCCTGGCCCTGGTCCAGGATCTTGCGGAACATCTCAACGCCAGTGCAGGTCGTCTTCGTCGTGTCCTTCATGCCCACGATCTCGACTTCGTCGCCGACCTTCAGCACGCCGCGCTCGATACGACCCGTCACAACCGTGCCGCGGCCGGAGATCGAGAACACGTCCTCGATGGGCATCAGGAACGGCTTGTCGATCTCGCGCACCGGCTCGGGGATGAACGAGTCGCACGCTTCCATCAGCTCGAAGATGCACTTGCAGGCCGCGTCGTCCGCGCTGCCGGCCTCAAGCGCCTTCAGCGCCGAGCCGCGGATCACCGGAGTGTCGTCGCCGGGGAACTCGTACTTCGACAGAAGCTCGCGAACCTCAAGCTCGACCAACTCCAGAAGCTCTTCGTCGTCGACCATGTCGCACTTGTTCAGGAAGACCACCACCGCAGGAACGCCGACCTGACGCGCAAGCAGAATGTGCTCGCGGGTCTGCGGCATCGGGCCGTCAGTCGCCGCGCAGACCAGGATCGCTCCGTCCATCTGCGCCGCGCCGGTGATCATGTTCTTGATGTAGTCCGCGTGGCCCGGGCAGTCCACGTGAGCGTAGTGACGCTTCTCCGTCTGGTACTCCACGTGCGCCGTCGCGATCGTGATGCCGCGCTCTTTTTCCTCCGGGGCCTTGTCGATCTGGTCGAAGGCCACGAAGTCCGCCCAACCCTTCATGGAGAGGGTCCGGGTGATGGCGGCCGTCAAAGTCGTCTTGCCATGGTCGATGTGACCGATGGTGCCGATGTTCACGTGCGGCTTGGTGCGTTCGAATTTCGCCTTGCCCATG
>NZ_ATHI01000020.1 GCF_000422245.1 Alkalidesulfovibrio alkalitolerans DSM 16529 | reverse complement strand
ATGGCCCATCCCCTTCTGGCCGGAAAACCCGGCGACATCCAACTGCTGCTCGGCAACGAGGCCATCGTGCGCGGGGCCATCGAGGCCGGCATCGAGGTCGTGACCTGCTACCCCGGCACCCCGTCGAGCGAGGTTCCCGACACTTTCTTCCGCCTCTCTCCCGAAGGCTCGTACTTCTTCGAGTATTCCACCAACGAGAAGGTGGCCCTGGAAGTGGGCGGCGGCGCGGCGCTGGGCGGCGCGCTGACTCTGACCACCATGAAGCACGTCGGCGTCAACGTGGCCGCCGATCCCATGATGACCCTGGCCTACATCGGCGTGCCCGGCGGCCTCGTGCTGCTTTCGGCCGACGACCCCGGCTGCCATTCGAGCCAGAACGAGCAGGACAACCGCATCTTCGCCCGCCTGGCCGGATATCCGGTCTTCGAGCCCTGCACGGCCCAAGAGGCCAAGGACATGACCCGCGAGGCCCTTTTGCTCTCGCGCAAGTGGCAGCAGCCCGTGATGCTGCGCACCACCACGCGTCTGAACCACCTGCGCGGCCCGGTGGAATTGGCTAAGCCCCGCGTCCCGGCGTCGGCGGGCGAGCCAGAGAAGAATCCGCGCCGCTTCGTGCCCATCCCGGCCGTGGCCCGTGTGCGCCACGCCGAGCTTTTGAAGAAGCTCGAAGAAATCCGCGCCGAAATGGCCGCCTCGTCCTTCAACGAGTGTAGCGGGCAGGGCGATTTCGGCGTGGTGGCCACGGGCATCTGCCGCGCCTACCTGAAGGACGCCCTGGACGAACTCGACCTGCACGGCAAGGTCAAGGCCCTGACGCTGGGCGTCACCAATCCCTTGCCCGAAACGCTGTGCGCGGACCTTCTCTCCTCGGTCAAGCGCGTCCTCGTGCTTGAGGAAGGCGAGCCGGTCATCGAGAACGAGTTGCGCGCCCTGGCCCAGAAGCAGGGCATCGCCGTGGAGATCCTGGGCAAGGGCTTCGCCGGGCTGACCCGCCTGGGCGAATACGAAACCCGGATGACCAAGATCGCGCTCTCCCAGGCCCTGGGGCTGCCCTCGGCCGCGACCCCGGCCTGCGCCGCGCCCGCGAGCCTGCCGCAGCGTCCGCCCAACCTCTGCGCGGGCTGCCCGCACCGCGCCGCCTATTACGTGGTGCGCCAGGTCTACGGCGATTCGGCCTTCTACTCCTCGGACATCGGCTGCTACACCCTGGGCATCCTGCCACCCCTGGCCATGGCCGACTTCCTGCTCGACATGGGGTCGAGCGTCAGCACCGGCTGCGGCTTCGCCAAGGCCTCCGGCAAGCCCGTGGTGGCCTTCATCGGCGACTCTACCTTCTTCCATTCGGGCATCACCGGCGTCATCAACGCGGTCTTCAACAACCACGATCTCCTGCTGGTCGTCCTGGACAACCACACCACGGCCATGACCGGCGGCCAGCCCCATCCGGGCGTCGAAGTCACGGCGCAGGGCCACAACGCCGCCCAGGTCAGCATCGAAGGCGTGCTCGCGGCCTGCGGGGTGCGCGAGGTCCGCACGGTCAACCCCATGAACCTCAAGGCCACGCGCGAGGCCGTGGAAGAGTTGAAGAACATGACCGGCGTGCGCGCTCTCATCGCCCGTGAGCCGTGCATCATCCACGCCCGCCGCATCCTCGGCAAAAAGCCGGTCCAGGCGGCCTACGTGCCCGAAGTCACGGACTCCGTGCGCAACTGCCTGGAAACGCTGGCCTGCCCGTCCTTCAAGGTCGTGGAAGGCGGCGTGATCGTTGACGAAACCACCTGCACGGGCTGCATGGTCTGCCTGCAGGTCTCCAAGGACATCAAGGCCCGCAAGCGGGGTGCGAAATGAGCCAGACCATTCGGACGCGTGTTTTCATGACCGGCGTGGGCGGCCAAGGCACGCTCACGGCCACCAAGATACTGGCCCAGGCCGCCCTGAACGAGGGCTTGCCCGTGACCGCGGGCGAAATCCACGGCATGGCCCAGCGCGGCGGCGTGGTCGAGTCCACGGTGCTCATCGGCGGCTACCGCAGCCCGCGCATCGCCCACGGCGAGGCCCACGTGCTGCTCGGCTTCGAGCCGCTGGAGACGTTGCGCGCCCTGGCCTACCTCGCGCCGGGCGGCATCATCGTCTCCTCCTCGGAGAGCATCCCGCCCATCAGCGTCTGCCGGGGCAAGGAGTGCGGCCCGAGCTTAGCCGAGATCGAGGCCGCTTCCAAGGCGTGTGCGGCCGAGGCCTGCCTCCTACCAATCCTTTCGCTCGCCCGCGAGGCCGGAGCGCCCCAGGCCCCGAACATGGTCCTGCTC
>NZ_ATHI01000019.1 GCF_000422245.1 Alkalidesulfovibrio alkalitolerans DSM 16529 | reverse complement strand
CCGTGCGGGGGGCGACCGGGGATCGGCCAGGATGGGCGAAGAAAAGGCTTGTTTCAATCCACGCCCCCGTGCGGGGGGCGACTGCATAGGCATTTAGGACATGATATCTATTTGTTGTTTCAATCCACGCCCCCGTGCGGGGGGCGACTAAACCTCTTTGCGCACGATGCAGCCAAACGACGTTTCAATCCACGCCCCCGTGCGGGGGGCGACCAGACGTCTGGAGGTGCGTCTCGGTAGCCGAACTCGTTTCAATCCACGCCCCCGTGCGGGGGGCGACGAAAACCGGCGCGCGCACCCCGTCGGGAGCATTGTTTCAATCCACGCCCCCGTGCGGGGGGCGACCGCCGCAGCTCGCGGCGCATCCCATGATCTGGCTCGTTTCAATCCACGCCCCCGTGCGGGGGGCGACAATGGATTCGGGAGAGGCCCCTGCCTCGCGCATGTTTCAATCCACGCCCCCGTGCGGGGGGCGACCGTAGCGCCCATCCGGGCCGGACCCGCGCTCCAAGTTTCAATCCACGCCCCCGTGCGGGGGGCGACAAGCCGTTCGTCGCCTTGACGGTCATGTCAATCCAGTTTCAATCCACGCCCCCGTGCGGGGGGCGACCGGCGCGGTGCGCGAAGTCGAGATGGGCTACTACGTTTCAATCCACGCCCCCGTGCGGGGGGCGACAAGACGCATTTGCTACCGCTCGCGCTTGGAAACGTTTCAATCCACGCCCCCGTGCGGGGGGCGACAAGACGCATTTGCTACCGCTCGCGCTTGGAAACGTTTCAATCCACGCCCCCGTGCGGGGGGCGACTCGGCCTGGGCGCGTTGGGCGAGATGGCCGAGATGTTTCAATCCACGCCCCCGTGCGGGGGGCGACGGGCACAATCGACGATCGCGCGTGGTCCATAATGTTTCAATCCACGCCCCCGTGCGGGGGGCGACGTGGGTACGCTAGGCAGACGCTCACGTACAATGGTTTCAATCCACGCCCCCGTGCGGGGGGCGACGCGCCGCGGCCCCGATGTTGCTCCCGACTGATGCGGTTTCAATCCACGCCCCCGTGCGGGGGGCGACCACCGCATCCGCCCAATCCGAATCGTCCGGGAGAAGTTTCAATCCACGCCCCCGTGCGGGGGGCGACATGGAGTATGTTTTGCCTCCGAACCGGCTCAAGGCGTTTCAATCCACGCCCCCGTGCGGGGGGCGACTACATGGCCCGCCGAACGGGGACGCGACCTGATCTGTTTCAATCCACGCCCCCGTGCGGGGGGCGACGAGCAGGCGCAGGATGAGCAGCTTGCCAGCCATGTTTCAATCCACGCCCCCGTGCGGGGGGCGGCTCCGGGCAAAGGCGCTGCGCAGGGCGCAGAGACGTTTCAATCCACGCCCCCGTGCGGGGGGCGACTGGAGCGGATGGAGAGCGGAAGGCACGAATCAGGGTTTCAATCCACGCCCCCGTGCGGGGGGCGACTAGGAAACGAGCAATGACCCGCGCTCCGGACCAGTTTCAATCCACGCCCCCGTGCGGGGGGCGACTACATGGCCCGCCGAACGGGGACGCGACCTGATCTGTTTCAATCCACGCCCCCGTGCGGGGGGCGACCAGGGCCGCGCTCGCGGTGATGGCGGATCGCGATGTTTCAATCCACGCCCCCGTGCGGGGGGCGACGTGGGAAGACGAGATTCGCCCCCGCCCCCAGGAAGTTTCAATCCACGCCCCCGTGCGGGGGGCGACCGGCCAACGCGGCAGTGATCGGTGGCGTGGTCTCGTTTCAATCCACGCCCCCGTGCGGGGGGCGACGTGACTGGCCTTGGGCAGGATGCCAAGGCGTCCGTTTCAATCCACGCCCCCGTGCGGGGGGCGACCAAGAAACAGGCCATATTTCCTGGCAGGCAGGATGTTTCAATCCACGCCCC
>NZ_ATHI01000018.1 GCF_000422245.1 Alkalidesulfovibrio alkalitolerans DSM 16529 | reverse complement strand
GGCCAGAAGGGGATGGGCCATTACGAACTCCTTACGGCTTGAGTTTGTCGAGCTTGGATTTCAGCCGGGCTATTTCGCGCTACAGAATCTAACACTTTACGCCTTAAACGATGCCTTCCATGGTCATGCCATGACGACGAGTTCCGCCCGATACCGACCGCTTCAGCGTTTTGAGGTCAGGCGCTATCGTGAGCCGAAAAAATGCCCGCTCGGTTTTCATGCGCGAAGAAGCGCTCGGTGCAGTCATTGAAATTGAACCGCCTTGCAACAAGGGGATCCACATGGGAAAGATAACCGTGCACAAGAGATAGCCTCTGAACAATTCCTTGTTGATGAAGACAGGCAGAATATCATTTCCTATGCCAGCCTATTGCAATGTCATATCGACAACATTAAATCTTGAAAAGTATAACTTAACCAAAAATGCTTATGCAACAGCCTGAAATACAGGCTTTCTATGCCACACACTGAGCACACTGCTCTTCGCGATTCACTGCGTAAAGAATCTTCCGCAGACCGTCCTCAAGGTCATTCTCCGTAGATTCGACGAGAGTGACATGCCCAGTTTTGCGCCCAGGCAAAGGTTCCTTGCCGTAAAGGTGGAGTTTGGCTCCAGGCACAGCAAGGACTTTCTCTGAAACGGGCGGCAGACCTATGATGTTGACCATTGCGGCATGCCCCCGTGGCGCAGTGCTCCCCAGAGGAAGCCCCAGGCCGGCCCGCAGATGGTTCTCGAACTGACTCGTGGCAGCCCCCTCGATAGTCCAATGCCCTGAATTATGGACGCGAGGAGCCATTTCGTTGGCGAGGAGACACTCACCAGCCTGAAAGAACTCCAGTGCCAGTAGGCCAACGTAGTCTAGGTGATCCATCAGACGTCGAACATGCTTCTGTGCCGCAGCCTCCATGACGTCGCCTGGGCGACTGCGAGAAATATGAAGAATGCCTTTTTGGTGCTCATTCTCACTGAGTGGATAAAAAGCGATTTCACCATGCTTGCTTCGAACCGCCAGAAGCGAAACCTCGCGATCAAATTCAACATAGCGCTCTAGGATGGATGCAGCGCCCTTCATCTGTCGCCATGCGGCGTCAGCATCGTTCTTTCGCTGAAGCACAAACTGGCCTTTTCCATCGTAGCCCTGGCTTCTGGTTTTAAGGACAGCGGGCAGTCCGAGGCTTTCCATGGCGATATCCAAGTCTGCCCGAGAAGAAACGGCGGCGAAAGGCGGAGTGGGGATATCCAACTTTCTAAAAAGCGTTTTTTCCTTCAGGCGGTCGCTCGCGACGGCCAATGCCTCTGGCGGGGGAAAGATGGAAACCCTCTGCCTGACAAAGTACAGCGCATTTTGCGGAACATTTTCAAACTCGTACGTCACCACGTCTGCACAGCTGGCAAAGCGGGAGAGGCCGTCGGGGTCGTCATATCCCGAGGCGACAAACTCGCCCAAGGGTGCGGCACAGGCAGCCGATGAGGGGTCGAGAAACTTGAATCGGAGCCCCAGCGAAAGTCCAGCCAGGGCCATCATCCGCGCCAGCTGACCGCCCCCGAGGACACCAACCACTGCACAATTCATGTTTGCACCCTGGGATCTGGGTGGGCGAGAACCTCCTCGGTTTGCTTTCGGCGATAATTCATGAGCGCGTCGCGGAATTCCGGCCGCTGAAGGCCGAGGATGCCAGCTGCAAGCAACGCCGCGTTGATCGCTCCCGCCTTGCCTAGCGCCAAGGTTCCTACGGGTATGCCCTTGGGCATCTGAACGATGGAGAGGAGCGAATCCAAGCCGTCCAGCGTGCGAGATGGTACCGGCACGCCGAGCACCGGCAATACGGTTTTCGCTGCGGCCATGCCGGGCAAGTGTGCCGATCCACCCGCGCCCGCGATTATAACCTGTATTCCGCGCGAATCAGCCTGCGAGGCATAGGTGAACAGCAAGTCTGGCGTGCGATGAGCCGATACGACTCGCGCCTCGAAAGGTATGCCAAGAGCCTCTAACGTATCTGCGCAATGCCGCATCGTTTCCCAATCCGATTTGGAGCCCATTATAAGCCCGACAAGCGGTTGTGCATCACTCATTTTTTGCTCGGAATATTAGACATTGCTTTCCAAAGCTACGGCATCAGCAATGCAAGCAGTCGCAACCAATGCCGTAGACCCCCTATCAAAACCTATTGCAGGCAAAGTCTTTTAAAGACTGCCTTGTCCTTCGCTGACAATAATCAGCTTGAGTTGTTTAGATGCATCCGGCCGATAGATTGCGCACTTTCGCATCGATGCCGAAGAACCGCAGTTAGCTTTTGGCGGCACACAAATAAAGTCGATTGTTATTGACAAATCATAAGTTTTTTTCGAACGTTCAGCATGAACCTCAAGCACCTGAAATACTTCTGGGCCGTAGGCCATACCCGAAGCGTGGCTAAAGCAGCCAAACAACTCCATCTGACACCCCAGACTGTCAGCTCGCAGATCAAGCTGCTGGAACGTGAGCTGGAATCAAGCCTGCTGAGCCCTGCCGGACGGGGAATCGAGCTGACCGAGGCTGGCCGAGTGGCACTTGCGTACGCCGATCAGATTTTCTCCCTTGGAGATGAAATGGCGGCTGCTCTGAAAACGCATGCAGGGCAAGGGCTTTCGATTTTCCGCGTGGGTATGTCGGACGTCGTGCCGAAGTCTTTGGCCCTTCGGCTTTTAGCCCCTCTGGGAGCCTCAGCAGAGCCTATTCGCCTGATCTGCAGGGTGGGCCGCTTTGACTGGCTGCTTGGCGAGCTTGCGCTGCATCGCCTGGATATGGTTGTGGCTGATCGGCCTATGCCGCCGGGGCTTTCGGTCCGGGCATACAATCACAAGCTCGGGGAGAGTCCGATGGCATTCTTTGCCCCATCCGACCTCGTGCGAAAAGCAGATCCTTTCCCTGTCTGCCTTGTGGGCGTTCCCCTCGTGCTCCCAGGCCCTAACACCGCAGTACGAGGTGAGCTGGACCGCTGGATAGGCCAAGCTCGGCTCGTGCCGAAGGTCATGGGCGAGTTTGACGACAGTGGCCTCATGAAGGCTTTCGCTCAAGCCAATAAGTGCTGTTTTCCAGCCCCTGCCATCCTATCAAAAGAAATAGTCGCACGATATGAGGTGGAAGAGTTGGGGAGAGTCTCATCGGTCAGGGAAGCGTTTTGGCTGATTGGCACCGAGCGGCGCGTGAGTCACCCCGCGACCCGTAGCGTTCTTGATACCGCACGATCGGGTCTTTTTGATTTTCAGTAGTTTGCCACTGAGGGCCCTTGTCGGTCAGGCGGCATATCTGCAAGCGGCTGGTGGGCTTCTCAAGGGCGGTCATTTTGATGAGGCCGTTGACCAGCGCCGGGTTAAGATAGCGCCCGCGGAAGGACTTCCGGTCTCGAAGCCCCAGGGCGGATTGCAGCGCCTCGCGGCTCATCTCTCCACGCATCGACGCCAGCAACTCGCCGACTTGAGGGGTGACTTGGGGGGCGACCAGCGCGACCGTCCAGTGCACCCGGCCCCATTGCTGTTTCAATCCGCGCCCCCGTGCGGGGGGCGACCGCAGTCATCGCACTCCTGCCCAGGCATCAACGGTGGGCTTTTGCCCTACCATTTTGCCCTAAAAAGCCGTTTACCCGGCAGGAAAAGCGATTTTCGGTGTTTTTGCGGGAATCACCTTGCGAAAAAAGCGAAGGGCTCCGCGCTGTTACGCGGAGCCCTTTCTGAAAAGTGGTGCCGAAGGGGAGAGTCGGCGCCATCACATGGCGGGTGACAGCCAATGCATTGATATAAATGCCTATTTTTTGTCGAAGCGCGCGCCCGCAGGCCGATTTGTACCCCTTCGTGTCCTCACCGTTGACCCACCCACACTAGCAGCACAAACGCCCGGAAACAAGCGCCCTGCCAGGATTTTCTCCCCGCGCTGGCAATTCCATGTTCCGTCTGCGTCTATACTCCACTTCCTCAATGCTCGAACCAAGCGCTCCTATCGCAAGAGCCTTCCGCTATGACACAGCAGGTAGCCCACTGTTCTTCCAGAGTCCTGTCCGAAGACTAGCCGAGTAGATCATATGATCGTAGGCAATGGTTTCAATCCACGCCCCCGTGCGGGGGGCGACGTCGGGCAGTCGTACATCGGAGAGCCGGACGAAGTTTCAATCCACGCCCCGTGCGGGGGGCGACGGGGCGAGGGATGAACGCGCCGCTGGGCGAAATCGTTTCAATCCACGCCCCCGTGCGGGGGGCGACTGGCGCTTCACGTGCACCACGGCGGCCATCTTGCCGTTTCAATCCACGCCCCCGTGCGGGGGGCGACCCCCCGCGACAAGGATCTGGCCGCGCTGGCCGAGTTTCAATCCACGCCCCCGTGCGGGGGGCGACTCCGCACCGGTCATGGTCACGGTCTTGCGACAAGTTTCAATCCACGCCCCCGTGCGGAGGGCGACACCTGCGCTCGTCCGGAATACAGTTTCCATTCAGTTTCAATCCACGCCCCCGTGCGGGGGGCGACCGCTTGCCTGACGAACTCGTTCTTCTTGCGTTCATCAAGTTTCAATCCACGCCCCCGTGCGGGGGGCGACGTGGAATCGGTGCTGGCCGTGTTCGATGTGGAGGTTTCAATCCACGCCCCCGTGCGGGGGGCGACGGCCGCCTCGCCCACGCGACAACCTGCGCAAAAGGTTTCAATCCACGCCCCCGTGCGGGGGGCGACGCCCGGCCGATCCCTTGCATACCATCCCGACCAAGGTTTCAATCCACGCCTCCGTGCGGGGGGCGACCATGGCCGCCCAATTGTAGAGCCTGCGCAGCGTGTTTCAATCCACGCCCCCGTGCGGGGGGCGACCCGGGGCGCGGGCCGCGCGCGCACGGCCGGACTCGAGTAGGGTTTCAATCCACGCCCCCGTGCGGGGGGCGACCGCCGTGCAGGGCCGACGCCTCGCGCACGATTTGTTTCAATCCACGCCCCCGTGCGGGGGGCGACCAGGCCGGTCTTTCCGGCCGAGCCTCGGGGGGTTGTTTCAATCCACGCCCCCGTGCGGGGGGCGACACGAGATCGCGAAGACGGCCGCGCAGATCGGCGTGTTTCAATCCACGCCCCCGTGCGGGGGGCGACAACCATTCTTTGCATGTGCTGCACTGCCATGACTCGTTTCAATCCACGCCCCCGTGCGGGGGGCGACTCGTGACGCAGATGACCGTGACGTGGACGGAGGTTGTTTCAATCCACGCCCCCGTGCGGGGGGCGACCGGAGCGTCCTCGGGGGCGACCTCGGCTTCCGTGTTTCAATCCACGCCCCCGTGCGGGGGGCGACAATCGGCGCGCGTTACCTTAATCTCGTAGATGGAGTTTCAATCCACGCCCCCGTGCGGGGGGCGACGTTGTTGCGCACTGCGCGCACCCACATGGTAGCGTTTCAATCCACGCCCCCGTGCGGGGGGCGACCGGGGATCGGCCAGGATGGGCGAAGAAAAGGCTTGTTTCAATCCACGCCCCCGTGCGGGGGGCGACTGCATAGGCATTTAGGACATGATATCTATTTGTTGTTTCAATCCACGCCCCCGTGCGGGGGGCGACTTGTGTTCCATGATGCACCGCTCGCATTGATTATAGTTTCAATCCACGCCCCCGTGCGGGGGGCGACTCGAGCAGCACGAAAAGAGCGGATGCACGAAGCGGTTTCAATCCACGCCCCCGTGCGGGGGGCGACTCGAGCAGCACGAAAAGAGCGGATGCACGAAGCGGTTTCAATCCACGCCCCCGTGCGGGGGGCGACGATCCCGTCGCCATCACCACGCCCCAGCTCGTGGTTTCAATCCACGCCCCCGTGCGGGGGGCGACCGGCGTCGAGCCGCTGTAGAGGTGTCAGATGCTTGGTTTCAATCCACGCCCCCGTGCGGGGGGCGACCGCGCCGAGGTCGAGGCATTGCAGCCTCGCAAGTTTCAATCCACGCCCCC
>NZ_ATHI01000017.1 GCF_000422245.1 Alkalidesulfovibrio alkalitolerans DSM 16529 | reverse complement strand
CACGTCGGCCCCGGCGCTTTTTTGCGCCTTGCATCTGACTCTTTTTGAACGGCCTGCGCAACGAGGTTCTTGGCAACAGCCAGTCTAGCGGCCTTACATCCCGGCCAGGCGGTGGAAGAAGGTCTGCACGAACTTGCCGGCCAGCACCTCGGGCAGGGGAAAGCGCAGCGGCCCGCCCGTCTCCATGCGGCCCGCGAAGGCCAGCCACAGCCCGGCCGAGCACTGGTTCAGCTCGCGCCTGGCCCACGACTCCACCTCGTTTCGCAACTCGCCCGAAACCCCGGCCAGGCGGCAGGCCAGCGGCCGCTGCTTGAGAGCCTGGCATTCGCCCATCTCCGAAAGCGGACAGAGGATGTCCTTGGCGCGGTAGGCTTTGGCCACGGCCTCGCCAAGCGTGGCGCCGCCGGTTTCGCGCGTGGCCTCGCGCAGGGCGCGGCAGCCCTTGAGGGCGCGGGCCTGGAGCGCCTCGCGGTCGCGGCGGCCGAAGGTCATGCTCACGAAATGGTGCAGATACACTGCCCCGGCCAGCCCCATGTGCACGAGGTCGCGGCAGCAATGGTCGTTGGCCTGGCCGCAGGGCTCGCCGTGCCCGCCGCTTTCCAGGCGGGCGTCCACGGTGCGGGCCACGCGCTCCCAGTCGGCCAGGAAGGGATAAAGGTCCACGGCCTGCGAGCGCTCGAGCGAGGGTTCGCGGATGCTCAGGCGGCCCTGGGTCTTGCCGTACTTGCGCAGGAACCACCATTGATCGAAGTTCGCGGGCTGCGAGCGAAGCCCCTTGATGCGCCTGTCGGCCAGCTTGTGGCCCAGTCCCCGGCGCAGCAGGTAGGCCTTGAGCACCGTGCCGGTGCGGCCGATGCCGTGACGGCAGTGGATGAGCACCTTGCGGCCCAGGTAGAGCTCCTCGTCCAGCCAGTCCAGGGCCTTTTCGAGCTCGGCCAGGGCAGGGGCCTCCTCGTCATCGATGGGCAGGTAATAGACCTCGAAGCCCTCGCCGGACTCGATCCAGTGCAGATCGCAGAACTCGGCGCAGAGGTTCATGATGGCCTGAATCCCCTGGCGTCGGAGCGAGTCGAGCTGGTCGTAGTTCATGGGGGCCGAGCCCACGGCCAGGGACGGGGTGACCCAAGAGAGGGTGTAGGGTTCTCGCATCACGGGGTCAAAGTATGGTTTTTGTCCCCGCAAGGCAACGCGCTCGGCCCGCCGCGCGAGAGCGATGGTCTAGGGTTCTTCGCCCGCTTTGCTCTGCGCGTCGTGTTCGAGGCAGGCCGGGCAGCGGCCGAACAGGTTCAGCGAGATCTCGTCCAGGCGCATGGGCAGGGACGCGCGCAGGGCCGCGAGGTCGAGCGCGGGCGCTCCGATTTCGAGGCACAGGGCGCGGCCGCAGCCGGAGCAGTGGAAGTGGCCGTGGGCCGTCTCCGTGCGACGCTCGCCCAGGCAGTACAGGGCGCTCCGGTCGTGGCCCAGGCTCTTGGCCACGAGGCCCTTTGCGGCCAAGAGGTCCAGGATGCGGTAGAGCGTGACCTTGTTCATGGCCTGCTCGCTTTGGGCGCGCTCCAGGATTTCCGGGGCCGAGAGTGCCCGGCCCGCATGCTCCAGCAGCGCGAGCACCCACAGGCGGTGCGGCGTGGCTGAAAGACCGGCCGAGCGAAGCGCCGCGCGCGTGTCTTCGACCGTCATGATCGCCTCGCGCGCAGCGCGGCCCGCGCCCGGCCGAAGGCGGCGGCGAGCAGGAAGGTCGCGGCGGCCACGCTGATGATGGTCGCGCCCGAGGTCAGATTGAAGTGGTAGGAGGCGAACAGGCCCACGGTGCAAAACAGCGCGCCGTACAGGGCCGCCCAGGCCATCATGGCCGCCAGCGAGCGGCTGTGGCGCTCGGCCAGATAGGGCGGGATGGTGATCAGGGCGATGACCAGGATGAGCCCCACCACGCGGATGAGCATGACCACGGTCACGGCCGTCATGGCGGGCAGGAGGAAGTGCAGGAAGGTCACTGGCACGCCGCGCGTGCGGGCGTATTCGGCGTCGAAGGACATGGCCAGGAGGTCGCGGTAAAAGATCACGGTGAGCACGAGCAGCACCGCGTCGAGCGCGGCCATGAACAGGATGTCCTGGCGCGACACGGCCAGGATGGAGCCGAAGAGGTAGGACATGAGGTCGGCCGCGAAGCCGGGCGAGAGGTCCACCAGGATGATGCCCACGGCCATGCCCACGGCCCAGATGGCGCCGATGACCGTGTCCGCGCGCGCCTGCCCGCCCTTGGTCACGGCCGCCATGGCGGCCGAGGCCGCGAGCGAGAAGGCGAGCGCCGTGGGCATCACGGGCCAGCGCATGAAGAAGGCCAGGCCGATGCCGCCGTAGGCCGCGTGGGCGATGCCTCCGGCCAGGAAGACCATGCGGCCCACGACCACCAGCGCGCCGACCATGCCGCAGGCCACGGCGCTGAGCAGCCCGGCGATCAGGGCGTTTTGCATGAACTCGAAGGACAGGGCCTCGATCACGACGCGCCGCCTCCCTGGCGGCGAGCCAGGCTGCTGAAAAAGTCCCATCTGCGGCGTTGCTGCAAAAAGTTCAAATCCTCGCGTATTTCAAATACGCGTCGGCCTTGAACTTTTCTTGCGCCTTGCATCTGGGGCTTTTTGAGCAGCCTGAAAGATGGGTTTGTCAACAAGCTCACGCGCCGCCTCCCTGGCGGCGAGCGTCCGCCGCTCCCGCCGAGTTCGGGCCGTGCAGGTCCGCGAGCTGGGCCAGTATTTTCATGGAATCGGCGACCGGGCAGCCGTGGCGGTGCACGCCGAAGAGCAGCTCCATCATCGGAGGCGTGAGTTCACCGCCGCAGGTGAAGAGCAGCCGCTTGTTCACGCAGGCCACGCAGGAAAGCCCTGAGCCGAGGATGGAGAGATCGTGGCTGACCACCACCACCGTGGCCGTGCGCGCGAGCGACGAGAGGAATTCGTAGAAGCAGAAGCGGCCTTGGGGGTCGATGTTCGCCGTGGGTTCGTCGAGGAGCAACAATTCGGGCTCGTGCACCAGAGCGCGGGCGATGAGCGCGCGCTGCGCCTGGCCGCCGGAGAGGTCGCAGAACATGCGCCCCTCCTGGCCTTCCATCTCCACGCGGGCCAAGGCTGCCAGCGCCTTGTCGCGCTCGCGCCTCCCTACCCGGCCGCGCAGGCCCATGAGCACCACGTCCAGGACCGTGGCCGGAAGCTTGGCCCGGTTCGCGGACTGGGGCACGTAGCCCACGCGGCCTCGGGCGCGCGCCGGGGGCAGGTCGAAGAGCCGCACCTCTCCCGTGCGCGGTTCGAGCAGCCCGAGCAGCAGCTTGATGAGCGTGGTCTTGCCTCCGCCGTTGGGGCCGAGCACGGCCAGGTAGTCGCCCTTGGCCACGTGCAGGTTCACGTCGCTCAACACCTCGCGCCCCTCGTAGGCGAAGGAGAGCCCCGTAACGGAGACGGTCATGGGCTAGCGAGCCCCCGAGGATTCGGCGATGGCTGTGGCCACGGCTCGCAGGTTGCCGGACCAGTCCTCGGCCAGGGGGTCGATGGTCGCCACCGAGGCGTCGATCTGGCGGGCGATGGTCTCGGCGGTCTTGCGGGCGAATTGCGGCTCGATGAAGATCGTGCGGATGCCCTCCGTGCGCGCCAGTTCGGTCAACGCCGCCATTTCGCGGGGGCCAGGCTCGCGGCCGGACTGCTCGATGGATATCTCGCGCAGGCCGTAGTCGCGGGCGAAGTATCCCCAGGCCGGATGGAAGACCATGAAGGCGGTCCCCTTGGGCACATCCTTCAGGGCGGCGCGCACGTCGCGGTCGGTCGCGTCGATGATGGCCAGGAGCCGCTCCAGCCCGGCGCGGTAAGCTTCCGTACCCTCGGGGTCGGCCTCGGTCAGGGCCAGGGCCGTGTTCAGGGCGATGGTGCGCACGGTCGAAGGCGTGGTCCAGACGTGCGGGTCGAACTCGCCGTGGTCGTGGGCATCATGCCCGTGGCCGTGGTGATGCCCGTGCGCGTGGTCGTCATGTTTGTGCGCGTGCGCCTCGTGCTTGTGGTCATGCCCGTGCGCGTCATGCTTGTGGCCGTGATCGTGTCCATGCCCATGGTCATGGCCGCATTCGGTCATGGGCAGCTTTTCGATGCCCTCGTCCACGTCCACGATCGCAAGGTTCGGATTCACGCCCGAAAAACGGGGCAGCCAAGCTTTTTCAAAGGGCGCGCCGATGGCGAGATAGAGGGACGCCCCGGCCAGTTCCTTCATCTGCCCGGGTTTGGGCTCGTAGGTGTGCGGCTCCGCGCCCGGCGGCACCATGACCAGAACCTGGACGCGCTCGCCGCCGATGGTCTCGGTGAAGAACTTTTGCGGCAGGATGCTTACGGCCACGGACAGCGGGGCGCTCTGGGCAAAGGCCGGAAGCGCCGGGAGCAGGAGCGCGGCCGCAAGGGCGACGAGACGCGCGAGGCGTGCGGCCGCGCGCGTGACGGCCGAGGTCCGTCCGGGGGATCGGATGATTTCATTGTGCATGGCGTCCTCCATACAATAGACGTGTCGGGGGTGGAAGACCGGAAGTGCCGGTCCGGCCGCGCGGCGAGACGCGCGCGGGATTCCTGCCAGAGCCGCATCCGCCGGTACGCGTGCAACCGGGTTGCATCTTGCCGCATTCTATGCAACTAGGTTGCGTCGCCTGTCAAGGGCGGTTGACGCGCGACTGTCGCGCGCCTACCTTTGGCGGGCTTTCACACCCTGACCCTTCGGGATGCTGACGACCGCATGCTGTTCGACTCCACGCTGGCCCTGTTCGCCACCATCACCACGGCCATCGTGCTTGAGGCCGCCCCCTTCCTGCTGCTTGGCTGCCTGCTTTCGGCGGCCTTCGAGGTTTACGCCCCGGCCGACGGCCTGGAGCGCTGGCTGCCGCGCTCGGCCCTGGGGCAGACCCTGGCCGGGTGCTTCGCGGGGATTTTGCTGCCCACCTGCGAATGCGGCGTGGTGCCGCTGGTGCGCCGCCTGCTGGCCAAGGGCGTGCCGCAGCGAACGGCCCTGGCCTTTTTGCTGGCCGCGCCCGTGGCCAACCCCGTGGTCCTGGCCTCCACCTGGGTGGCCTTTCGCGGCGACCTGCCTCTGACCATCGGTCGCGTGGTCTGCGTGCTCATCCCGGCCGTGATCATCGCCATGGTCTACGGCCGCCTGCCCGCGCACAAGCTCTTGCGCGGCGGGGTAGACCTGAACGCGGCCGTAGGCTCGTGCAGCGTGGCGGGCTGCGGCTGCGGTCACGAACACGCCGAGCGGCCCAAGGGCTTCTTTGCGGGCCTTCGCGCCGTGCTCACGGGTGCGGGCGTGGAATTCCTGCACATGGGCGCCTTCCTCATCGCCGGAGCCATGGCCGCCGCGGCCATCAAGACCTTTATGCCCGCGGACTGGCTGCACTCCATGGCCGCCGCCCCGGTCATCGCCATCGGCTCGATGATGCTTCTGGCCGTATTGCTCTCGGTCTGCTCCGAGGCCGACGCCTTCGTGGCTGCGAGTTTCGTCTCCTTCCCGGCGGCTGCCCGGCTGTCCTTCGTGGGGCTTGGCCCCATGGTGGACCTGAAGCTCATTCCGCTCTTCTTCGCGGTCTTCTCGCGCCGGCTGGCCCTGGCCCTGTGCCTGATTCCCATTGTCTCGGTGTTCTTCACCGCGCTGGCCTTCCATGCCCTGTTCGGGCCGGGGGTGGGGCTGTGAACGGCGCGCGGCGGCTTTTCTCCGGACTCCTTCTGGCGGGCCTGGGCTCGCTGATGGTCGTGTTGCCCTTCACCACGGCCTACTGGTACTTCCTCAACCCGCGCTTTCAGCACATCACGGCCACGGCCGGCGTCGTACTCATGCTCGCGGGCATCCTCGTGCCCACGGATCGCGTGCGGCGGCCGAGTTTCATGGCCATGGCCGTCTTCGCCATCTTTCTGCCCCTGGCCATGGAGGCCGTGAACCAAGCCGACCGGCCGTCCTTCGCCGCCGGAGCCCTGGGCGGACTTTCGTCCGTGGACCGGGGACCGCCGCGCCTTGAAATCGACGGCCGGGAGTACATCCGGCTCAATCCGGCCGAACTGCTGCTGCAGGGCGAGAAGACGCCGCCCGATCCGCGCCCCTTCGTCACGGAGGGCATGATCATGCGCACCGCCGAGATGGACGCGGACGGGCACGTGGCGCTGGTGCGTCTGATCATAAACTGCTGCTTCGCCGACGCCCTGGCCGCCGGGGTGCGCATCGCGGTGGACGATCCCGATGCCTTCGAAAAAGGGCAGTGGTTGCGCGTGGCCGGGCATCTGCGGCCCGCGGAAAAGCCCAGGGGCCGCGCGCCCGCCATTCCCGGCGTCATCGCCACCATCCTCGGCGAGACCACGGCCTTCGAGCCCGAGGCCTTCGAGCCCATGGCCGACCACCCCGAGCCCTACATCTTCGACATCCGCTCCGAGGAGCCCTTCAACTACTGATCACGCCTTCTCGATGCGGCAGAGCAGGGCCGAGTGCGGCCAACTGCCGATTTCGGGGCTGCACTGCTCCGGCTCCATGGGGCAGAGCATGTTGGCGTTGGACTCGAAGGCCCCGAACAACCCGGGCAACTCGCCCGAACGCTCGGGGAACCACCAGCCGTGCTGCGCGTCGGCCATCTTCGGATGGATCGCGGTGGATGCCCGAAGCCGCATGCGCGCCTTGCCCTTGGGCGAGACAACATGCACCCACTGCCCGTCTGCAAGCCCCAGCGCCGCCACCGTTTCCGGGTGCAGGAAGACCAGGGGATCGGGCGCGGCCCTGCGCGCGGATTCGATCTGCCGGTGCTCGGAGTGGTACATGGGCATGAAGCGGCTGCCGGTGATGAGCACCAGCGGGTATTGTGCGGCCAGTTCGGGGTCGCCCGCCGGACTCCACAGCGGCTCCTTGTAGATCGGCACGGGATCGCAGCCCATATCCTTGAAGATCGACGAGACAAGCTCGACCTTGCCCGAGGGCGTGCCGAAGCCTGTCTGCTCGTAGCGCTTGAATTGCGGTTTGCCGAAGAAGCCGTAGCTCTCGGTGAGCTTCGCGAACGTCGTGCCCACGGGTTCGAGGCAGTAGTCGTAGGCCTGCTCCAAGTTCTCCCAGGGCCAGTCCTTCTCCTGTCCCAGGCGAAGACCCAGGCCGCGATAGAACTGGTATGTGTCGCGCCGTTCGTACAGGGGCTCGATTCCCGGCGGGCAGGCCATGCAGAAGCTGCCGGTGGTCCACAACTCGGGCTGCTCCACCGTGGTCGCCGAGGGGAACACGTAGTCCGCCAGGGCCGCAGAGGGCGTCATGTAGTATTCCATGACCACGTAGAGGTCGAGCGCCATCAGGGCCTGCATGACCATGGGCGAGTCGGGGAACGAGAGCATGGGGTTGCTGGCCACGGAGAACATGGCCGTGACCGGGTAGGGCTTTTTGACGATCGCGGCCCGAAACACGTCGCGCGCGTGCGCCACACAGGTGCGGTACATGGAGGGCGGGGCCACGTGGCCTTTGGGCAGCTTGCGGTTCGACTCGACGTTGCGCTCCCAGCCCGGAAAGCCGAAGAAGGGGTAGGTGTCGGCCCCGAGCTGCTTGGCGCGCTGGGCCGGGGAAATGGCCTCGCTGGCCACGAGATCGAACTCGCCGCGCACCTTGGCCACCTCGGGCGTCTGGCCGAAGGTCTCGCCGCCGTCCACTTCCAGGTTGCCGGTGATGGCCCTGAGGATGGCGCGGGCGCGGGCGCACTGGTTTGCGTTCACTCCCTGCTTGTCCAGGCCGTAGCCGTAAGGGATCTGCGCGGGTTTCGAGGTCGCGTAGAGCCGTGCCGCCGCCGTGATCTGTTCCACGGGCAGCCAGGTGATCTCGCTGACTTTTTCGGGCGTGTAGTCGCGCACGGCCTGTCTGATTTCGTCGAAGCCCACGGTCCATTTGGCCACGAATTCCTTGTCGTAAAGTTCCTCCTCGATGACCAGCCTGATCCAGCCGAGCAGCAAGGCCAAGTCCGTTCCGGGCCGGATCTGCAGCCACATGTCGGCCAGCTCGACTTCCTCGATGCGCCTGGGATCGACGACGATGAACGTGACTCCGGCTTTCTTGGCCTGTTGCAACGCGGGCCAGGACTGCACGGGCGAGGAGTTGGCCGAGGCCCGCCCCCAGATGACCACGCACTTCGCCCGGCGCGGGTTACCGCGTGCCATGCCGCCGTAAGTGGCGTACTCCGTGGCGTAGGAGGGACACATGCAGACGTTGTTCACGCCGCAGACGTTGGGCGAGCCGAAAAGATTGAAGAAGCGGCGGCAGTCCCAGTGATGGGTGCGGCTCGTGCCGTGGGTGAAGGCCAGGGTCTCCGGGCCATGGGCGTCGCGAAGTCGGGCGAGCTTCTCGGCCACCTCGTCCAGGGCCTGGTCCCAGGATATCCGCTCCCACTTCCCCTCGCCGCGCGCGCCGACCCGTTTGAGGGGGTGGTTGACGCGGCCGGGATGATGGATGTGTTCGGGCATGAGCAGGCCGCGCTCGCAGATCATGCCGCGCGTCACGGGATGGTCGGGGTCGCCGCTGACCTCGAACACTTTGCCGTCGCGCATGTGCAGGAGCGTGCCGCAGCGCGGGTGACAAAGGCCGCAATAGCTGCGCCGCACCTCGTCGCGGCCCGAGCCGGGCTTGGGGTCGTAGGCATACAGGGGAAGGCCGCTTAGGGCCACGGAGGACGTGACCAGAGCGGAATAGTACAGGAATTGCCTTCTGCTGATGGGCATGGCTCCTCCATCTGGTTGGGGGTCATGTCGCGAGTCGGCCTGATTCCGAGGACTGTCCGGTGCGTTTTTGGTATCCCGTATCGGGTGCGAAGACCAGAGAAACCGGCCTGGAAAACCCAAAGGCCCTGTCGGGAAAACAGGGCCTTTGGGTTTGGTGAGGGAGGCGACGGGGGCCGAAAAGGCCGGTGGCGAGCGCTGCTAAGCCTTCATCTCCTCGATGAGCCGCTGCAACTCGTGCGCCCGGCGGGCCAGTTCGGCGATAGCCTGCGAGGACTGGTTCATGCCCGCGGCGGTTTCGCCGGAGACGCGCGTGATGTCCTCGATGGCGCGGCTGATCTCCTCGCTGGTGGCGGATTGCTGCTCGGCCGCCGTGGCGATGGAGGAGACCTGTCCGGCCGTGCTCTCCACGATGCCCACGATCTCGGTCAGGGCCTTGCCGGACTCCTGGGCCAGGTTCGTGGATTGGCCCACCGAGGAGGCCGAAGCCTTGGTGGCCGCCACGCTCTTCTGTGTTCCGGCCTGGATGGCGGCGATGGCCGAGCCGACCTCCTTGGTGGCGGCCATGGTCTTCTCGGCGAGCTTGCGCACCTCGTCCGCGACCACGGCGAAGCCCCGGCCCGCATCGCCCGCGCGCGCGGCCTCGATGGCGGCGTTGAGCGCCAAAAGGTTTGTCTGGTCCGCGATGTCGTTGATCACGCCGATGATGTTGCCGATGCCGTCGGCCTGGCGGCCGAGCTCGCCCATGTCCCGCTCCATCTGATCGGCTTGGCGCGCGACCTCGGCGATGGAGGCCATGACCTGACGCACGGACTCCTCGCCCTGGCGGGCTTTGTTGCGCGCCTGCTCGGCTCCGCCCGCGGCTTCGGAGGCGTTGCGCGCCACCTCCAGCACCGTGGCGTTCATCTCTTCCATGGCCGTGGCCGTCTCGGCGGCGCGGGAGCTTTGCAGGTCCGCGCCGCGCGTGGCCTGCTCCACCTGCGCGGCCAATTCCTCGGCTGCCGAGGACACCTGGTCGGCGATCAGGCCGGCCTGTTGCGCGATGGAGGCGATCTGCTCGTTTTTCTTCGTGAGCAGCGTCTCCTGTTGGCGGATCTGGGTCAGGTCGAAGTACAGGGTGAAGGCCCCAAGCTCCTTGCCGTCGAGGTCGTGGATCATGCTCGTATTGGCGGTCATGGTTTTGCACACGCCGCGGCCGCAGTCGTACTGCATCTCCGAGACGGCGTGCTTTTTGGCTCTCACCTCGGCCATGGTGCGCTTGCCGCGCGAGGGATCGCCAAAGAGGAATTCGCCGATGGTCTGGCCCTTGTAATCGTCTGGTCTGCCGGGTTTTTGCAGCAGGTCGAGCAGCCGCTGGTTGACGAAGGTCACCTTGTCGCTCGCATCCGTGATCAGGCAGGGCGAGGAGAAAGAGACGCCGTCGAGCACGCCTTGGGCGAAGCCGAGCTTGTTCTTGATCTCACCGACCATGGCACGCACGCCGTCAACGGTGCGGCCGATGGCGTCCTTGGCTGAGTAGTCGATGGAGGCGGCGAAATTGCCCGAGGCGACCTCGGCCGTGTAGTTCTCCAGCCGTTTGAGCGGCGAGGTCGTCAGACGGATGATGAGCAAGGTCAAGAGTCCGCCCACGGCGAGCATGACCACCGCCGCGACGGCACCGGAGCGCAACATGCGCATGTCCGCGCCCTGCAGCATATCCGCGTCTCGAATGGACATGGCGAGCCGCCAGTCCCACTCGGGGAAATAACGCACGTAGGCCGTGGTAGGCTTGCCGTCCTCGACGTAGGTGACGAAGCCCTCGGTGATCTCCATGGCTTCCTTGGGCAGGCCGACCTCGCTGATGTTCCGGCCGATCTTGGAGTCGTCGGGGTATTCGAGAATGGCCCCCTTGGCGTCGAAGGCGAAGGCGAAGCCCTTGCCGTTGATATTGGCCCCGGACAGAGCGTGGCGCACTGCGTCGGTCATGATCGGACGGCCGATGTAGGCCATGCCCAGGAGGTCGCCGTGGATGCTTTTCATGGGCGCGTAGGCGGTCAGGTACCAGGCGTTCACCACGAAGGCCCGGCCTGTGTAGACTCTACCCTCGGTTACGGCCTTGTAGACCGGCGAGTCCTCGGGGATGTAAGTCAGGGTGGCGCGCTCGCCGTCGGCCCGGCGTACCGTGGTGGAGATGCGGATCATCTTGCCGGGCAGGTACTGGAAGATGGTGGCAGTACCGCCCACCAGGTCAACGACTTCGTCCACCAGGCGCGGGTTGTCCAAGGGGGTGCGCCCGGCCTGAAAGACCGGGAGATCGACCGTCTCCGTGGCCTGGGTGACCTGGTTGGTGATGGTCACGGCGCGGATATCGTAGTCGTCGAAGTTCAACAGGCCGTTTCGCCCGATCTCGCGCTCCAAAAGTACGAGGTCGGCCGCGACCTTTTCCACGGTCACGGCATTTTGGGCCTCGAAATCGCGGTAGATGGAGTCGCCGAGGGCCTTGATGGAGGTCATGGCCACGTCGGTCAGGGTGCGCTGGGTCTGGATGAGGTTGACGCTCGTGAGCACGACGACGGTCAGGATGACCAGTCCGAGTACGGCGGCGGTGAGCTTGGCGTTGAGCGGTAGGTTGCGAATCATGAAACCCCCTTTTGGCTGCTGCGCTACCGAAGTGCCTTCTGCCCATCCCGTGTGTATGTCAACACGCTGACCACCTGTTCATCGGCGCTCTGACCCTGGCCTGGAGACGGGCGAGGATCGGGGAAGACGGAAAAGGCGCGTGGCAGGCGGATTGTGCATTATAAGGATGCGTTTTGTCATGACACGGGGAAAGATGAAAAAAAATGCGCCCGGAAGCATTTTCGCTCTTGACCGGCGGGATGGTTTTCCGTAGATACCCGCTTCCGCGACGACGACACGGCCACGCGGCCGAAGGGTCGAAGCGGGACGCCCGGAGGAACGAAAAAAAGTTGCAAAGGGCGGTTGACAAGAGAGACGCACGAGGGTAGACACCCTCTTCCCCGATGCGGGGAACTGCTTCAAGGTCTTTGACAATTAA
>NZ_ATHI01000016.1 GCF_000422245.1 Alkalidesulfovibrio alkalitolerans DSM 16529 | reverse complement strand
TTCAAGGTCTTTGACAATTAAATAGCGAGATCGGGCGCGAACGCGAAGTGGACACCTTCGGGTGTTTATGAGTTTCAGAGATTCTACAGGATTTGAACTGGAGAGTTTGATCCTGGCTCAGATTGAACGCTGGCGGCGTGCTTAACACATGCAAGTCGAGCGAGAAAGTCCGCTTCGGTGGATGAGTACAGCGGCGCACGGGTGAGTAACACGTGGATAATCTACCGCGAGGACTGGGATAACAGGTGGAAACGCCTGCTAATACCGGGTACGCATCATATTTATTTATGGTGGAAAGATGGCCTCTGCTTGCAAGCTATCGCCTTGTGATGAGTCCGCGTCCCATTAGCTAGTTGGCGGGGTAATGGCCCACCAAGGCAACGATGGGTAGCTGGTCTGAGAGGATGATCAGCCACACTGGAACTGAAACACGGTCCAGACTCCTACGGGAGGCAGCAGTGGGGAATATTGCGCAATGGGCGAAAGCCTGACGCAGCGACGCCGCGTGAGGGAAGAAGGCTTTCGGGTCGTAAACCTCTGTCAGGAGGGAAGAAGTGGCATACGGGTAATATCCGTATGTTTTGACGGTACCTCCAGAGGAAGCACCGGCTAACTCCGTGCCAGCAGCCGCGGTAATACGGAGGGTGCGAGCGTTAATCGGAATCACTGGGCGTAAAGCGCACGTAGGCGGCTTGGTAAGTCACATGTGAAAGCCCTCGGCTCAACCGGGGAACTGCGTGTGATACTGCCTTGCTTGAGTCCTGGAGAGGGTGGCGGAATTCCCGGTGTAGGAGTGAAATCCGTAGATATCGGGAGGAACACCAGTGGCGAAGGCGGCCACCTGGACAGGTACTGACGCTGAGGTGCGAAAGTGTGGGGAGCAAACAGGATTAGATACCCTGGTAGTCCACACTGTAAACGATGGATGCTAGGTGTCGGCGGGTTCACCGTCGGTGCCGCAGTTAACGCGTTAAGCATCCCGCCTGGGGAGTACGGTCGCAAGGCTGAAACTCAAAGGAATTGACGGGGGCCCGCACAAGCGGTGGAGTATGTGGTTTAATTCGATGCAACGCGAAGAACCTTACCTGGGTTTGACATCCCTCGAACCCTGCGGAGACGCGGGGGTGCCCTTCGGGGAGCGGGGAGACAGGTGCTGCATGGCTGTCGTCAGCTCGTGCCGTGAGGTGTTGGGTTAAGTCCCGCAACGAGCGCAACCCCTATTGTCAGTTGCCAGCAGGTAAAGCTGGGCACTCTGGCGAGACTGCCCGGGTCAACCGGGAGGAAGGTGGGGACGACGTCAAGTCATCATGGCCCTTACGTCCAGGGCTACACACGTACTACAATGGCGGCTACAAAGGGCAGCGAGACCGCGAGGTGGAGCCAATCCCAAAAAAGCCGTCCCAGTCCGGATTGCAGTCTGCAACTCGACTGCATGAAGTTGGAATCGCTAGTAATCCCGGATCAGCATGCCGGGGTGAATACGTTCCCGGGCCTTGTACACACCGCCCGTCACACCACGAAAGTTGGTTCTACCCGAAGCCGGCGGACTAACCGCAAGGAGGTAGCCGTCTACGGTAGGGCCGATGATTGGGGTGAAGTCGTAACAAGGTAGCCGTAGGGGAACCTGCGGCTGGATCACCTCCTTTACCGAGCAAGCGCCCGTCTCGCTATTTAATTGCAAAGATCTTGAGTGATCTTTGAGAACCGAACCACGTGGGTGGGTCGTGTGGAAGTTTCGCGCCTGGTTTCGGATTTGGTCCGGGTAGGAGTGAGAGCCATGCGGCGGTATAGTCCCGCGTACGAGTGGGCCTATAGCTCAGGTGGTTAGAGCGCACGCCTGATAAGCGTGAGGTCGATAGTTCAAGTCTATCTAGGCCCACCATGCTTATCCCGAAGGGGGTGTAGCTCAGCTGGGAGAGCACCTGCTTTGCACGCAGGGGGCCATCGGTTCGATTCCGTTCACCTCCACCAGGGGTGGGCATGTTCTTTGAAAGTGAAATAGGCGTTTGAGGTTGCGCGTCTGGATTAAGATAATAAGGGCAACAGGTGGATGCCTTGGCGCTAGCAGGCGAAGAAGGACGTGGTAGGCTGCGATAAGCCTCGGGGAGCCGCCAAACAGGCTTTGATCCGAGGATTTCCGAATGGGGCAACCCGGCTGGAGTCATGTCCAGTCGTCCCTTGACTGAATTCATAGGTCTTGGGAAGCCAACCCGGGGAAGTGAAACATCTCAGTACCCGGAGGAAGAGAAATCAAACGAGATTCCCTCAGTAGTGGCGAGCGAACGGGGAAGAGCCCAAACCGGAGTCATTCGTGGCTTCGGGGTTGTGGGGCCGTCATACGTGATCCATGAGTAGATAGCGGAACGATCTGGGAAGTTCGATCATAGAGGGTGAAAGTCCCGTACGCGAAGTCGAAAGTGGCGCAGACGGTACCCGAGTAGGGCGGGGCACGTGAAACCCCGTCTGAATCTGGGGGGACCATCCTCCAAGGCTAAATACTCGCTAGCGACCGATAGTGAACCAGTACCGTGAGGGAAAGGTGAAAAGAACCCCTGTTAGGGGAGTGCAATAGAACCTGAAACCTGTTGTCTACAAGCGGTTGGAGCGGACTTGTTCCGCGACAGCGTGCCTTTTGCATAATGAGCCAGCGAGTTACTTTGTCGTGCGAGGTTAAGCGTGAGCGGAGCCGAAGCGAAAGCGAGTCTGAATAGGGCGTTTAGTACGGCGAAGTAGACCCGAAGCCGGGTGATCTATCCATGAGCAGGTTGAAGCTCGGGTAAAACCGAGTGGAGGACCGAACCAGTGTAAGTTGAAAATTACTTGGATGACTTGTGGATAGGGGTGAAAGGCCAATCAAACTCGGTGATAGCTGGTTCTCCCCGAAATATATTGAGGTATAGCCTCGGGATAGACTGACGGAGGTAGAGCACTGAAAGGGCTAGGGGGCCTACCAGCTTACCAAACCCTATCAAACTCCGAATGCCGTTAAGTTGTTTCCCGGGAGTCAGGCTGCGGGTGCGAAGGTCCGTAGCCGAGAGGGAAAGAGCCCAGACCGCCAGCTAAGGTTCCGAAATCCATGCTCAGTGGGAAAGGTAGTGGGGCTGCTTAGACAGCCAGGAGGTTGGCTTAGAAGCAGCCATCCTTTAAAGAAAGCGTAATAGCTCACTGGTCTAGTGGCCCTGCGCCGAAGATGTAACGGAGCTAAGCATGGTACCGAAGCTGCGGATGCACAGCAATGTGCGTGGTAGGGGAGCGTTCTCATACGGGACGAAGGGAAAGGCGTAAGCCATCCTGGACTTGTGAGAAGTGATTATGCTGGCATGAGTAACGATAAGGCATGTGAGAAACATGCCCGCCGTAAGCCCAAGGTTTCCTGGGTAAAGTTAATCTTCCCAGGGTGAGTCGGCCCCTAAGGCGAGGTCGAAAGACGTAGTCGATGGGAAACGGGTTAATATTCCCGTACTTGCGCGAGGGCGCGATTGGGGGGACGCAGAAGGGTAGGCCATCCGGGTGTTGGATGTCCCGGTGCAAGTGTGTAGGCAGGTCCCGTAGGCAAATCCGCGGGATATCGCCGAGACACGATGCCGTGTCCGCAAGGACTGAAGTGGTTGAGCCCATGCTGCCAAGAAAAGCCTCTAAGTTTACCTCGTGCAAACCGTACCGCAAACCGACACAGGTGGGCGGGGTGAGTAACCCAAGGCGTTCGAGAAAACTCCGGTCAAGGAACTCGGCAAATTGGCCCCGTAAGTTCGCGAGAAGGGGCGCTTTCCATGGTGAGGCGATTTACTTGCCAAGCTTTGGAAAGCCGCAGTGAAAAGGTGGGGGCGACTGTTTACTAAAAACACAGGTCTCTGCGAAGTCGCAAGACGACGTATAGGGACTGACGCCTGCCCGGTGCCGGAAGGTTAAGGGGTGGGGTTAGCTTCGGCGAAGCCCTAAACCGAAGCCCCGGTAAACGGCGGCCGTAACTATAACGGTCCTAAGGTAGCGAAATTCCTTGTCAGGTAAGTTCTGACCTGCACGAATGGCGTAACGATCTCCACACTGTCTCGACCGGAGACTCGGTGAAATTGGAGTGGCGGTGAAAATACCGTCTCCCCGCAGAAGGACGGAAAGACCCTGTGCACCTTTACTACAACTTGACGTTGTGTTTTGGGCTGGCATGTGTAGGATAGGTGGGAGGCTTTGAACTCTGTACGCCAGTATGGAGGGAGCCAACCTTGAAATACCACCCTTGTCAGTCTAAGACCCTAACCTCGAGCCGTTATCCGGCCGGGGGACAGCGTCTGGTGGGTAGTTTGACTGGGGCGGTCGCCTCCCAAACAGTAACGGAGGCTTGCAAAGGTTCCCTCAGGCTGATTGGAAACCAGCCGTTGAGTGCAAAGGCATAAGGGAGCTTGACTGTAAGGCAGACATGCCGAGCAGGGACGAAAGTCGGTCTTAGTGATCCGGTGGTTCCGCATGGAAGGGCCATCGCTCATAGGATAAAAGGTACGCCGGGGATAACAGGCTGATCGCATCCAAGAGTTCACATCGACGATGCGGTTTGGCACCTCGATGTCGGCTCATCACATCCTGGGGCTGGAGCAGGTCCCAAGGGTACGGCTGTTCGCCGTTTAAAGTGGTACGCGAGCTGGGTTTAAAACGTCGTGAGACAGTTTGGTCCCTATCCTCTGTGGGCGCAGGAGAATTGAGAGGGGCTGTCCCTAGTACGAGAGGACCGGGATGGACGAACCTCTGGTGTTCCAGTTGTCGCGCCAGCGGCACTGCTGGGTAGCTATGTTCGGAAAGGATAACCGCTGAAGGCATCTAAGCGGGAAACCTGCCTCAAGATAAGTTCTCCCTGGACTTCGGTCCCTAAAGACCCCAGGTAGACCACCTGGTTGATAGGCCGGAGGTGTAAGCGCAGTGATGCGCTCAGCTGACCGGTACTAATAGGTCGTGCGTCTTCATCCACACACAAACGCAACCTCAAACGCCATTTCTATATTTCGGGCGCAAGCCCAAGAAATTGTCCTGGCGGCCATAGAGAGGGGGTCACACCCGATCCCATTCCGAACTCGGCAGTTAAGCCCCTCTTCGCCGATGATACTGCAAGTTCACTTGTGGGAAAGTAGGTCGCTGCCAGGGCTCTCCTTCAAAAGCCCCCGGTCCAAA
>NZ_ATHI01000015.1 GCF_000422245.1 Alkalidesulfovibrio alkalitolerans DSM 16529 | reverse complement strand
GTCACAACACTTCTGCGATGACAAGCCTGTTGGCCGGAAGTACGCCTACGATGTGAAAATCATTCGCCAGCGCGCGCTTCCTCGCCGTCCATGGCGTGGGCAGTGACGAGCTGGCCGCAGGCGGCGTTGATGTCCTGGCCCTTGGACCTGCGCAGGATCGTGGTCAGGCGCTTCTTGCGCAAAAGGGCTTCGAAGGCCAGCACCGCGTCCATGGACGGGGCCACGAACGGGCTGCCCTTGCTCGGGTTGTAGGCGATGAGGTTGACTTTGCACTTGAGCGTGGAGAGCAGCCGCACCAGCTCGCGGGCGTGCTGCTCGGAGTCGTTGACCCCGCCGATGAGGATGTACTCGATGGTCAGGCGGTCGCGCGGCTTGAGCGGGTAGGCCTTGAGCTCGGCGATGAGGCGCGGCAGGGGCATGGCCTGGGCGGCCCTGGGCATGATCTTCTCGCGCAACTCCTGCGTGGGCGCGTGCAGCGACACGGCCAAAAGCCCGGCCTCGGCCTCGCCCAGGCGGGCCAGCGTGCCCGGCACGCCCACCGTGGAGATGGTCACCCGGCGCGGCCCGATGGCCAAGCCCTTTTCCTGGCGCATGGTTTCAAGCGCGGCCAAAAGCGTGTCCAGGTTCAGCATGGGCTCGCCCATGCCCATGAAGACGAGATTTCGAAGCGTCATGGGCAGCGAGCGTTCCTCGATGAGGTCCAGGGCGGCCAGAACCTGGCCCAGGATCTCGGATTGCCGCAGGTTGCGCGCGAAGCCCATGGTGCCCGTGGAGCAGAAGGCGCAGGCCATGGCGCAGCCCACCTGGGTGGAAAGGCACAGGGTGTAATGTTCGCGTTCGGGGATGAGCACGGTCTCGATCTGCTTGCCGTCCTCGAGGTCGAGCAGGAATTTGATGGTGCCGTCGCGGCTTTCCAGGACCACGGAGGGCGAGGGACGCGAGATTCTGAAGCGCTCTTCGAGCAGGCCGCGCAATTCCTTGGAGACGTTGCTCATGGCCGAGAAGTCGCGCACACGTTTTTGCCACAGCCACTGGAATATCTGGTCGGCCCGAAAGGCGGGCTGGCCCAGCGCGACGACGGCGGCGCGCAAGGCGTCCAGGCCCAGGTCGAGCAGGTTCAAGCGGCTGGCATCCATAAGAAATCCTTGTCGTGTGGGCGCGGCGTGCGAAACGGCTGTCGAATGGGCATCTGGTCGAGGTGCGCTCCGGACGACGGCATGAAATACGTCCGTAATGCGGTATGCACTACGACAGCGTCTCTCAGACGATCCTGCGGCCAGCCATGAAGTGCGCCGTGACGCGGCCCATGATGGTCCGGCCGAGCCAGGGCGTGTTCAGGCTCTTGGAGCGCATGGTCTCGCGCGAGGCGACCCAGCGGTGGTGCGGGTCGTAGAGGACCACGTCGGCCGGATCGCCGGGGGCGAAACGGTTCACCGGGATGCCGAAGATGCGGCCGGGCGCGTGGCACATGGCCTCCACGACGCGCGCCTCGGAGAGTATCTGGCCGGGCGTGAGGCTCATGACCAGCGACAGAGCGGTGTCCAGGCCGCTGATGCCGCAGGGCGCGAGGTCGAATTCGACCTCCTTTTCGTGCTCCGCGTGCGGCGCGTGGTCCGTGGCGATGATGTCGATGACGCCGCCCTCCACGGCCAAGCGCATGGCCTCCACGTCCTCCTGCGTGCGCAGGGGAGGGTTGACCTTGGCGCGGGTGGAGTAGCCAAGGCAGGCCTCCTCGGTGAGCAGCAGGTAGTGCGGGCAGGTCTCGGCCGTAACGGGCGCGCCGCGCCCTTTGGCGAAGGCGATGAGCTCGACGCTGGCCTTGCACGAGACGTGGGCGATGTGGATGGGAAGGTTCAGGTATTCGGCCAGGAGCACGTCGCGGGCCACCTGCGCGGCTTCGGCCACCCAGGGTTGGCCCTTGAGCCCTAGCGTGGCGCTGACCACTCCTTCGTTCATGCCGGCGGCAGGGGCCATGGTCGGCTCTTCGCAGTGGTCGATGACGATCCGCTCGAAGGTGGCGGCGTACTCCACGGCGCGGCGGAAGAATTCGGCCGAGGCCACGGGCAGCCCGTCGTTGGAGAAGGCGATGCAGCCCGCCTGAGCCATATCCGCCATGGGAGCGAGCTCCTCGGCGCGAAGCCCCTTGGAGAGTGCGCCGATGGGATGCAGGCGGGGGCCGTGCGGATGGCTGCGGCGCGCGATGTCGAGCATGTCCCGGGTTATGGAGGCATCGTCGTTCACAGGCCGCGTGTTGGCCATGCACATCACGTGGCCGAAGCCTCCGGCCGCGGCCGCGGCCAGGCCCGAGGCGATGTCTTCCTTGTATTCCTGGCCCGGCTCGCGCAGGTGCGCGTGGGCGTCGATCAGGCTGGGCAGCAGCACGAGGCCCGTGGCCTCGACGCTTTCGCACTCGTAGGTCCGATCCGGATCGTGTGGAACCACGTCCAGGATGCGGCCGTCCTTGACCAGGCAATCGGTCAGGCAGTCGGCCTTCACGGCGGCCGTGCCGCAGGCCAGACGACCGCCGCGGATGACGAGATCGGGGCTCATTGCGCGGCCTCCTTGCGGGTCAGGTAGAGGAAGAGCAGGGCCATGCGCACGGCAACGCCCGAGGCCACCTGGTCGAGCACCAGAGAGTTCATGGAGTCGGCCAGGGTCGAGTCGATCTCCACGCCCCTGTTCATGGGGCCGGGGTGCAGCACGCGCACGTTTGGCGCGGCGCGTTCCAGATGGCGCGGCGAAAGGCCGAAGGTGCGGGCGTATTCGCGCAGATCGGGCAGAAGTCCGGCCTGCATACGTTCGAGTTGCAGGCGCAGGCACATGACCGCGTTCGCGTCCCTGACGGCCTCGGTGACGTTGTGGTGGATTTCCACTGGCCAGGTCGAGACGCCCATGGGCAGGAGGGTTTTGGGCGCGCACAGACGCACGGTGGCCCCAAGCCGGGTCAGCAGGTCCACGTTTGAACGGGCCACGCGCGAGTGTGCGATATCGCCCAGGATGCATACGGCCTTGCCCGCCACCGAGCCCCATTCCTGGGTCAGCGTGAAGGCGTCGAGCAGGGCCTGGGTGGGGTGCGCGTGCCAGCCGTCGCCCGCGTTGATGACCGAGCATTCCAGGCGTTCGGCCAGGAACCTGGACGAACCCGAATAGCGGTGGCGCAACACGATGGCATCCGGAGCCATGGCCTGAAGCGTCAAGGCCGTGTCCTTGAGCGACTCGCCCTTGGAGAGCGAACTGCCTGAACTGGCCAGTGAAAAGGTGTCGGCTGAAAGGCGCTTGCCCGCGACGTCGAAGGAGGTCTTGGTGCGGGTGGAAGCCTCGGCGAAGAAGAGGATCACGCTCTTGCCACGCAGTGTGGGCACCTTCTTCACCGGCCGTTCGTTGATCTCCTGGAAGGAGACGGCGGTATCGAAGATGCGCTTCACGTCGGCCAGCGAGAGCTGGTCCGTGTCGAGCAGGTCCTTGTGGGGCCAGGGGGCGGTGTCGTTGCTCATGGGGGCGTTCGTGGGCCCTGGTCGGGCCGCTGGTTGCGGGTTTCCGGCCGCCGAAAACTTTACTCCCTCAACGGACTCGTAACAAGAAGAAACTTTCGTCGTGCACGCGTATGCAAAGCCCGAGCCGCTCGTGGCGCTGCCGGGTTTCACTCTTCCAGCCGTAAATCTCGGAAAGGTGGCGGCGCGGGACAAGGAGTTCGCCGGGCCCGCCGCCGAGCTCCAGATGTCTGGCCGTGACGTGCATGAGCAGGGCGCGGCTCTTGACCCGTTGCCCGAAGGCGGGATGCCAGGGACCGGCCTTTACGGCCGCGAGCAGCGAGGGTTCCGGCGAAAGTCCGAGCCGGATCACGGCCGTGCCCGCCTGCCACAGGCGCTGCACGGCCATGCCGCAGGCCACCAGGGCCTTGTCCAGACTCCAGGGGCGATACGTGCCGGCCGCAAAGCGCTGTGCGAGCGGCGTGTTCGCGAGCACCAGGCAGGGGTGCAGCCGCGCGACCGCCGCCCCCAGTGTGGCCGTGCGATCCACGTCCGCGAGAAACGAGGCCAGGTCGCCGCCAGGGAGCCCCGGCATGAGTTGCACGCCAAGCGCGAGTCCGGCCCCTGTCACGGCCCGGCAGCCCACCTCGGCCGTGGCGCTGTCGTAGCCCCGGCGGCAGGCGTCGAGCGCCTCGTCGGCAAAGCTCTGGATGCCGAGTTCGACCAGGGACAGGCCCATGGCGCGAAGCGAGGCCAGACGCGCGGGGTCGCAGGCGTCGGGCCGCGTTGAGCAGCGCACGTCCGCGATCAGGCCGCGTTCTCGGAAGCGCCCCGCCAATGTCAGGAATCGCTCGGGCCATTCGCCGGGCAAGGCGGTGAACGACCCGCCGTAAAAGCCTATTTCCAAGGGGCCTGCGCCCTGTTCGGCCAGGGAGGCGAGGTCGCGCTCCAGGGCCGTGTACCGTGCATCGAGGCTTTCAAGGCCGTGACGCCCGGTCTGCGCGCGCTGGTCGCAGAACACGCAGACCCCGCCGTCCGGGCAGCCGGCGTGCGGCAGAAAGACCGGCAGCAGGCGCGGTCTGCCCAGAACCGGGGAGGGGTGGGGAAAGCGGGCTTCCTTCATATGCCGGTCCGAAAAATATCAGTTATTGAACCTACATAGAAACCCGTAATTTTCACGTCGCATCTTGCCAATCCGGCAGACCATGGTAAAGATGCCGAATGAATTTGGCCGGTTAATCGAATCGACCGGGTAGGAAAAACACTGGAACGAGCATGAGCCAAGCAGACTGTATTTTTTGTAAGATCGTGAAGGGGGAGATACCCTGCGCCAAGATACTGGAAACAGACACCATTCTTGCGTTTCTGGATATCGCGCCGGTGTCCAAGGGACACGCCCTGGTCATTCCCAAGGCGCACTTTCCCACCATCCTCGACGTCGATCCGGCCCTCGGGCCGGACATCCTTGCGGCCACGGCGCGCGTGGGGCAGGCGTTGATGGACGCGACGGGCGCGACAGGCTTCAACGTGGGGTTGAACTGCAACGCTTCGGCCGGGCAACTCGTTTTTCACGCCCACTGGCACGTCATTCCTCGGATCGAGGGTGACGGCCTGAGCCTTTGGCCTGCGGGGAAATACGACTCCATGGAAGAGATGAACCGGCTTGCGGCGACCATCGGGGCCCGCGTGTAGGGCCGAAGGCATAGCGGAGGAATGAGCATGAGCATCAACAATGGCGACGGCAAGACACTGACCAAGGCGGAGATCGTGGATCAGATCTACGAGCGTATCGACATGAACCGGGCCGAAATCAAGGGCCATGTCGAAACGCTCCTCGATCTCATGAAGCAGTCCATCAAGAAGGATCACAACCTGCTCATTTCCGGTTTCGGCAAGTTCGAGGCCTACGACAAAATGGCCCGCAAGGGGCGCAATCCCCAGACCAGCGAGGCGATCACCCTGCCGCCGCGCAAGGTCGTGGTATTCCGTCTTTCGCGCAAATTCCGTTCCGAACTCAACGACCAGCAATGACGAAGGCCCCGGGGAACTCCCGGGCCAGACGCTCCTTGCCTTCTTCTGCGGCGTTCAGGCTGGGGAACACCCCGGCCTGGACGCGCCAGAACGTCGTTCCGTCCACGTCCGCCTCCTCCACGCGAGTTTTATCGAAGCCCGAGGCCGAAAGCCGGGCCGCGAGGCGTTCCGCGTTGCTCTTCATGGAGAACGCCCCCACCTGCACGTAGAAGTTGCCCGCAATGTCGGTGCCGGTGAAGCCTTCAATGGCACCCACCGAGGTGATGCGCACCCGGGCCAGACCCGGCTTGTCCGTTCCAAGTTCCCGCGCAGCGGCGAAGGACAGGTCGATGATGCGCTTGTCCGGGTCCACAAAGGGTCCCCGGTCGTTGATGCGCACTTCGGCCACGCGGCCATTCTCCAGATTTTCCACGCGCAGTCGGGTGCCCATGGGCAGGATGCGGTGCGCCGCGGTCATGGCGTACATGTCGTAGGTTTCGCCGTTGGCGGTCCTGCGGCCATGAAACTTGAGCCCGTACCAAGAGGCCAGCCCCTCCTCGACGAAGCCGCCTTCGACAGATGTCATTGGATGGTAGGTGCGGCCGAACTGCGAATAAGGCCGGAAGGTGCCCCGTGGCGCGGGCGTGACGAACCCGTCGTCGCCGGGTTTTGGCGCGGGTTCGGCCGTGGCTGGGCGTTTTGGGGTGCGCGGAGCGGGCTCGGGGCTCCGGGATGCGCATCCAGTCAAGGTTGTCGTGAAAAGCGCGAGGATGAGCGTGAACGCCAGAACGCTGCGGGATGTGCGAGAAGGAACGGGCATGCGGCTACTCCGGAATGGGGAGGACGGCCCGGGCCAAGGCGCGGGGCAAGGGGCGCCGGAGGGGGACCGTGTTCGTTCGAAGGGTCAATGTCGCCGGGAACGCGGCCGTGGTCAAGCCCTGGCATGGGGGGCGTTTGCAGGCAAGGCGACAGAGGAAGTTTTAGACGAGGCGTTCGAGGGGTGTGGGCACGGTGGAAATCCAGTCTCCAGCGGGGAAAAGCACGGCGCGGCGCCCGGAATGACTTCTCCGGGCGCCGCGCGCGGTGTCGATGAAATAGTCTCGCCGAGGCTAGAAGCCGTAGCCGAGCTCCTGGCGGATGGCGGCGGGCAGGTTGGCCGTGGCCGCGGGCTCGAGTTTCTTCCAGGGAGCTCCGGCCTGCTTGCGGGCGTCCTTGATGTCCGCAAGGCTCATGCCGGTGCGCGGAATGTCGAAAACCTGGCCGGGGTAAATCAGATCGGGGCTCTTGGTGATCTTGGCGCGGTTGCTCTTGTAGATCAGCGGCCACATGAAGGGATCGTTGTAGATCTGGGCCTGCTCGGCGATGCACCACAGGCAGTCTCCCTTGACCACGGTGTGCGTGGTGGGCAGCTTCTGGTAGTTCATCTCATAGATTTCCATGGCCGTCGGAGCAGGCTTCACTTCCTTCTTCTCGACGACCACGACTTCTTCCTTGGCCGGCTCGGGGGGGGCCTCGGCCGTCTTTTGCTTGCTGGCGCAGCCCACCATACCGGCCAGGGCGAGTGCCAGCATCAGAATCACGAAGCGCTTCATTGTCCCTTCCTCCAGATTGAGTTGATGTACCTGACGCCAGCTCAGACTTTGAGCCGTCTAATCCATGTATCAACAATCTCGCGTTCCTGCAAGACCATATCGTTTTCCCTGCCGGGGGTTCCCGCCCTGGCCAGCGCCTCGGAAGCCTTCTCCATCCAGCCGCCGCGACGAAGGCTCTGCGCGGCCAGAAGGTACATGGCCTCGCGCTCCTCGCCGTAGATGGCGCGTAAGAGATCCTCGGCGCTCTCGCCGAATACCTGGGCCACGAGTCCTTCCTCCTCGAACAGGAAGCGTGCCAGAAGCGCGTTGTCGCGGTGCGGCTCAAGATAGATGGGGAAGAGTCGTCTGCAATGGAACATGATGAACCGGATACGCTTGATTTCTCGCTCCATGCTCTGCCGCGTCTGCTTGATGACCTCGTAGAGCTCCTGGCAGATGACAGATTCTTCGCGCGGCAGGTTCTGCGATTGCATGTCGCGGAACCAGGGACCGTAGGTCTGTTGCTGGTAGGCGTCTTCCTTGAGTTTTACAGTCTCGTGGAAGATGTAGCCCACGCTCCAGTCCAGGAACTGCCCCACCAGGCGCGGCTCCTTGTCCGAGCGGAAGACGTGGTGGGCGGTGTCCTTGAGGCGCCACAGGAGACCCTTGTTGCTTTCGTCGCCGAGCAGGTTCTTGAGCACGGCGAAATCGAGCCTTCCGTGCTGGTCGAAACGGCGGAACTGTTCTTCAAGGGCCTTTGCGGCCTTGCAGAAGTCGCGCAGCACGTCTCGGATGAACTGCTGCTTGCGTTTTCTGATCCACGATCTGGACATGGGCGTACGATTCCCGGGTTGTCTGGACGATGATCGGCTTTTGGTCGCGCGACACGCTGCCGATCGCCCAGAAGAAAAGGGCAATCGCGGCCGTCTGTCAACAGAAACCGCAAACCCGCGCGCCGACGGACGCTGAAAAGCAGGGTTCAGGGGGCGTTTCACCGCCGCACGGTGGTTGGCTTTGCCAGCGATGGCTGCGAAGCGAATCGCGGGGTCCAGGGGGCTCAGCCCCTGGCGGTGGAGGTTTGGAGGAGGCAGAGCCTCCTCCAGCCAAACGGAGTTCGGTGCGCAGGCCGTTCCAAAGGCGCCGGATGCAAGGCGCAAGAAAGCGCCGGGCCCGACGCGTATTACAATACGCAAGGGGGCGGCGCTTTCGCGGCAACGCGGCAGACGGTGCTTTTGGGGCGGCCTGTCAGTCTTCTTCCTTGAGCTTGCGGATGGTCTCGGAATAGGCCTGGAAGACGTCCTGGCGTTGCAGCAATCCGAGCACCTTGGTGGGATCGTCTACGTCGAGGACCGGGAGTTGCGAATAGTCCGTGTCCACGAACTTCAAGAGCGCGGTGTACAGGTCGTCGTTTGGGTGCAGCGAGGCCGGGCGGCGCATGAGGTCGCCGACCACCACGAGGTCGAAGAGCACGTCCTCGTAGAGCACGCGGCGCACGTCCTGCAAGGGCAGGATGCCGGTGATGGCGTCGTCCTTGCCGCGCACGGGGAAGTTCAGTTCGTTGGTCTCGGCGATGACCGAGGTCAGGGCCTTGAGGGTCATGCGCTCGTCCAGGACCGTGACCCGGCCGGGCCGGTAGAAGTCCTTGACCTGGAGTTGCTCGAGGACGTTCAGGGTTGCGTCGCCGGTGTGGGCCGGGGACTCGAACTTGTTGTGGACCTGGTTTTCGTAGAGGCTGACCCTGCGGCCCAGGATCAGCGTGACCACCGAGGCCAGCATGAGCGGCGCGAGCAGGCCGTAGCCCTGGGTGATCTCGCAGACCATGACCAGCGGGCCGATGGGCGCGTTGGCCACGCCCGAGAAGAAGGCCGCCATGCCCACTAGCACGAAGGAGCCGGGGTGCATGACGGTTTCGGGGAAGTAACGGTGGGCGAGATTGCCCACCACGCCGCCGGTCATGCCGCCCACGAACAGGGCCGGGGCGAACATGCCGCCGGAAAGTCCGCTGCCGATGGTCACCGACGTGGCCAGGATCTTGCCGAAGAGGATGGCCACCATGAGCGCGAGCGGCAGGTTGCCCGCGATGGCCTGTTCGAGCCAGCCGTAGCCCCCGGAAAGCACGTGGGGAAAGAACGCGCCGAAGGTGCCCATGAGCAGCCCGCCCAGACCGCAGGTCCAGACCAGGCCGATCTTGGCCCTGAGCCGGGCGAAGACGCCGTACTTGAGTCCCTGGAAGGTCTTGACGTAGAGCCAGCCCGTGGCCGCGCAGGCTGCGGCCAGGAAGGCAAAGAAGGGCAGTTCCATGGGGTTGTGGAAGCGGAAGGGCGGCACGGCCAGGATGGGCTCGGTGCCGTAGATGAAGGCGAAGATGGTGTAGGCCACCACGCTGGAGAGCACTGAGGGCAGGATCGCCTCGGCCTCGAAATCCTCGCGGTAGATGACCTCGATGGCGGTCAGCGCCCCGCCCAATGGGGCGCGGAAGATCGCCCCAAGCCCTCCCGCCGCGCCCGCAAGCAGCAGGATGCGGCGCTCGCGCGAGGACAAGCCGAGCTTTTCCGAGATCCAGGCCCCAAGGCCCGCGCCGATCTGCGAGATGGGCCCCTCCTGTCCGGCCGAGCCGCCAGTGGAGATGGTCAGCATGGCCATCAGGCCGCGGATGAGGGGCACGCGGGCGCGGATCTTGCCGAGTTGCTGGTGGAAGGCCTTGATCATCGCGTCCGTGCCGTCGGTGCCCGCGTGCACGGTGTCTGGGATGAAGCGGCTGACGAGCCAGCCGGTGAGAAGCCCCACGCCCGTAAGCAGGCAGGGGATGACCCAGGGCCTGGGGTGCGGATGCAGCGGGCCGTGGAAGAGATTCTCGCCCGCGGGCGCGGGCAGCGCGTAGCCCGCCCATTGAGCCAGAAAGAGATTCCGCAGGTACTCGACGCCCAGGAAGAAGAAGCTGGCCGCAAGCCCCGCCAGGATGCCCACGCCCACGCCCAGCACCAGCCAGCGCATGGAGGGGATGCGGCGATAGGCGCGCAGGAAGTTGCGCCAGGATTCCAGCGAAAGAAGAGGACTGGCCGTCCCTTTCGGGCTCACGGCTCGGCTCCCGGAGCGCCCAGAATGCGGCAGGCCAGGCGGATGTCTTCCTTGATGCGCTCCACCAGGGGACTTGGCCCCGCGAATGTCATCTCGTCGCGCAGGCGCTGCACAAAGTGGATGCGCAGGGTGCGGCCGTAAAGGTCGCGGTCGAGGTTCATGATGTGGACCTCGACGGTCAGGCCGTGCTCGCCGAAGGTAGGATTGTGGCCCACGTTGCACACGGCCATGGTCGGCGGCGGGGCGTTCTCCTCCATGACTTCGGCCCACACGGCGTAGACGCCGCGTTTGGGGATCAACTCGTCGATGGGTTCGAGATTGGCCGTGGGAAAGCCCAAGAGGCGCGCGCCGCGCCCCGCGCCGGGCACCACACGGCCCTTGAACTGGTAGAAACGGCCCAGCAGAGGCGGCAGTTCCCAGACATCGCCCGCGAGAACGAGGTCGCGGATGCGCGTGGAGCTGACCACCGCCTCGTTGATGATCACCGGGTCCAGCCGTTCCACCGTGAAGCCGAATTCGCAGCCGAGTTGCGTCAGGAGTTCGTAATTGCCCGCGCGGCCCTTGCCGAAGGCGTAGTCATAGCCGATGGCCAGGTGGCGGGTCTTCAGGCCGTCCACCAGGATGCGTTTCACGAAGTCGCGCGGCGGGAGTTCCGCCAGGGCGCGGGTGAAGGGCAGTACCAAGGCGCACTCGACGCCGAGCGCCGAGATGAGTTCGAGCTTCTGGTCGAGCAGGGTGATGAATGGCGGGGTGTTTCTGCCCGTGAGCACACGCATGGGGTGCGGCTCGAAGGTCACGACCACGGAGAGCTGTCCGTGCGTGCGGGCGTGGTGGACGACCCCCTGAATGAGTTTCTGGTGTCCCTTGTGGACGCCGTCGAAGTTGCCGATGGTGACGCAGGAAGCGCTGAGGCTACCTTCGAGTTCGGCGCAGTCGTTGACCACGATCATGCAAGCATTCCAGGCCGCCGGACGCGGCCCCGCTTGGCTACCGCAATTGATGGCCGAGTGCAAGGGAGGGGGGGTGCGTGATCCGGATGTCTGCGGTTCGGGTCGGGGCGGTCGTGGAATTTCTGAGGCGCGCGGGGGAGGGGTGCCCCTAGGGCTGGGGGCGCGCTTGGGCGCATGGCGCCCGCAACCGGTTCGCGGTTCGCTCCGAAGGAGCGGCGGTTCGTGTAGCGGCCAGGCGCTGTATTGCGTCGATGCAGACCGTGAGATGGCGGCGGGACGAAAAACGAGAAAAATCTCGTGTCACGCAAAAACCGTCCGCAAAAACTCTTGACCCTTGGCGCGGGAATGGATAGAGGTCTCTTCCTCGTGCCGAAGTGGTGGAATTGGTAGACACGCTAGGTTCAGGGTCTAGTGGTCGCAAGGCCGTGGGAGTTCGAGTCTCCCCTTCGGCACCACTTTTCAGAAAGGGTTTCAGCCAACAGGCTGGAACCCTTTCCCTTTTTGGGGCCGGGAAAAGCCGCAAAAGGTCTGAAAGCGCGAAATTCGCCCGTTGGGTCAAAGACTGGGTCAACGACTGGGTCAAAAGCCCTTCGAACCCACTTTGGGGCGAGCCATGCGAAGCGCTGCCGGGACCAGCCATCTTCTCCTGAAGGGAAACACCTACTACTTCCGCCACGCTGTGCCGCGCGAGCACCGCGCGGCCCTTGGTTGCCGCGAGTTGCGGCGCAGCCTTGGCACAGGGTATGTTGCCGAGGCGCGGATGAAGGCAAAGCGCCTCGCCCTCGCCGTGCGGGATGTCTTTCGCATGCTTGGGCGCATGACCAGGGAGGGAGGCTTCGTGGACGAGGATTTGAAGGACGTCAGGGAATTCGTCGACACAATCTTCCGGGATGCGCTCGAAGAGAACGAAATGCAGCGCTTCACCGACTGCGTGAAAAACTATCCCAAGGAGATGGACTACCTGCCCGGGGACACCGAGAAGCGCATCGCCTATTTCAAGGGGATATTGGCTAGGCGGGATTATGCCCGGCTCGAAGGCCTTGCCCGCGTCTTCTGCGAGGAGGACGTTGGGGTCGAATTCCCGGAGGATCCGGTCAAGCGGCGGATGCTCGCGCACGAGATCGCCAAGCACTTCATCAATTACTACACGATCTGCACCCGCCGGAGCCAGGGCGACTTCAACTTTGAGAAGACACTGTACCCGCCCCAGTCCGAGGAATTCCTGGACTCCCTGTCGACCGAAGTGAAGTCAGGCGGACCAGCGGCACCTGCGGTCACCCTGTCCAAGGTCATCGAGGAGTACGTCCAGGACCAGACGCTTGCCGGAAACTGGACCGAGCGCAGCACGGGAGACATTGTTTCGACGCTTCACAATCTCATCGACATTCTTGGTGACGTGCCTGTCAGCAGCATCGACTTTGCGGCCATGCGCACCTTCAAAACGACCCTCATGCAGTTGCCGCCCAACCGGAAGAAGTCCAAGGAATACCGGGACAAGAGCATCGCGGAGATTTTGCGCGCGGCGCCAAAGAAGCGTCTCGGCAAGACAACTTTCAATAACATCGTGACAAATATTTCGAGCTTCTTCGAGTGGTGCGTGCGGCACGGCTATCTCAAGGAGAACTACGCCAGGGGATTGAAACTGCGCACCAGGAACGAGCGCATGGATGGGGCCCGGGCGGTGTTCACTCCCGAAGACCTGGCAACAATGTTCAACGCCAAGGGGTACCGGGGGGACAGCTTCAAGCAGCCGTACATGTTCTGGATCCCGCTGCTCTGCGTCTTCACCGGGGCGCGCCTTGAGGAGCTTTGCCAACTGTACGTCGAGGATGTTCGCGAGGTGGACGGCGTATGGGTGTTGGACATCAACGAGAATCCGGGGTCGGACGGCAAGCGGGACAAGCACCTCAAGACCGCAAGTTCCATCAGGCTCATCCCTATTCACCCTGTCCTTCTGGACCTGGGCGTCCTCCGTTTCCATGCCTCGGTCGTCAAATCGGGCGAGAAGCGGCTTTTCCCGGAGCTTAAAAAGATACGGAACCGCTACGGCCACGCAGTGAGCAAATGGTTCTCCCGCTTCCGGAAAAGCGTCGGCCTGGACTCGGAACTGCACGACTTGCACGCTTTCCGGCACACGGTCATCGATTTCTTCAAGAAGCAGCGCATCCCGAAGGACATCTATTCAGACGTCACTGGCCACGCGCAGGAAGGAACGGCAGAAAGCGTCTACGCCAAAGCCCACACCCCCACGCTACTTCTTCAGGAGGTCGTCGAGAAGATCGACTACGGCCTGGACCTGTCGCATCTGAACGGGTCAAAGTTCGGGAACGGAGCGACGCAGGATAGAAAAGGCTAGCATCGCTATTTTTGTTTATATTGGTTCATCGTTCTGTTTAGTCGGCTATAGATAGATGATAAACTGATAGTATTTGCATCTTGCGTGGCTACTTCCAATTGTATTAGGCTTATCGATGCCTTTCATTTCCTGTTTCCTGCGTCACTAAGCTTTTTTCTTTTCCTTCCATTTAATCTTTTCTTTCCTTTTTTGTTTCCTTCTCTTTCCTTTGCCTGCTCGGTGAGCCGCTGACGCATTGGCATCGGATGGGTAGTATTGCCCATGCTGGATGAATTCGCCGACGCCTCCCCACTGGCCCTGGGCCTGGGCACTGGCATGACGGGCCTGGGGTCACCACGACCTGCTCCGCGCCTCCGCGCCTCCACCTCCTCGCGGAACCGCCATCGTCTGCTCTGGAGCGCTCTGCCGCCCAGGAATCGCTGCTATTGCGTGGCGTCCCTGCAATACTTTACTTTCCATATTAGCCAAAGTGCCGTTTTGCTCCGGCATATTTCCTTACGAAAGGCCCAGGGCGAACGGGACAAACTTTGGTCAAAAAGCGCGACTTCACGCAAAACAGCCGTTTTTGACCAAAAAAGCCAGAAAACGCTAGACTGCAAGATTTTGGTCAAAAAGCGCTATTTTGCAGGTTGTGCCCGTTTTTCATCAAAATCACTGTCATCCGTCGGGGTTTCAGGGGGTGCGGTTGCCGACCCTGCTGGTAGTCCATCTCGGTTAGGCATGAGGCTGAAGGTCAGCGTCATGCCGAAGCCAATGCCTTGACGACCTCGTCGGTCCCCTCGGCGAGGACCGTCGGGGACGGAGTCGAAGTCGACCTAGGCGACCTCGTCCGAGCTGACCCCGAGGGAATACCGAAGAGCCGCCAAGGTGGAAAACCAGGAAACCCGGAGTCCCAACTTATGGCTGGTGCACTCAGAGGGGTAAGGTCATTTCCCGTGGCGGATTCCGTGGTTCTTCTCTTTTGCCTCTTTTGTATCTTTTTCAAATCAAGTCTCAGGCTGGGAATGGTCAGATTTCTTGTATGACAATCTATGATTGAGTCGCATACAAATTTTAATTCCTTGGGTACGGACTGATCGAAGATCCATCTTCAGTTCAAGGTTTCGATATTTGAATATTTTGTTGGCTGGAAAATACTTTTTTAGATTGTAATGAAATTTATCTGGACATCGAATCGAAAAAATGGATCACATTGGACATCCTTCGGAGGTGTTCATTGGTAGGGGAGTTGTCGTTTGTCAATCTCGCAAAATCTACGAACACGCTTTTCCAAGTTCTAGGAGGGAAAGATGGCTGCTTCGAACCTCAAAAAATGCTCTGTGAAGACGGGTAGGGCTGCGGACAAGTCCAGCTTGTGTTCGACCGACATGATTTTCAAGCGGTTTGGACTTATCAAAAAGCCGAGGGGGAAAGCCCTGAAGATCTTTCTTAAGGGCGCGGGTGGTTCTGGAATCGCTGGAACAGCCTTCGATGCGATCTTGATCGACAAGGGGCCTCGGGTGGACCTCTCCGACCCAGCCGACATCAGGCGGAATCGTAAGCGCATCAGATTCGTCGAAATCAAGACGACGAGTCGTTATGGGATTGGCTCGGACTTCAACAGATACTTTTTCAGTGTGTCGCAAAATCAGTTCGATGCTGGAGCAAAGCTTGGTGGTCGCTATCTGTTCTTCTTCATCAATTTGCGAACGGGGAAGCACCTTCGGTTGACCAAGGCTCAGCTGGACAAGCGGATCAAGTCGAAAACGACGAGCTATTCGATCCAGATCTAGACCTTTCTGCCAACGGCGGGGGAGGTGACCGACTCCCCGCCGTTGGCCAGCGCCCAGCGATTCGGGCATGCCTGTCTGGGTTCTTAAAAAATTATCCGCGTGCGTTTTGGCAGCGCCAAAAGGAACTACTCGCCCGCAAGTCGATGAGGATTGTGAATATTGATATTGTGAAATATGGTCGATAGAACTTCAGCCTTCACAAGGAAGTATATGGGCAGTGCGTTAGGTCGGGTTTCAAATCTGTCGGGAATGCCGCGATGTTGACGTATTATGCGCGATTCATCGGAGAAGGGGACCAAGTGCGATGGCAGCGGCTACGTGAACATCTGCTGATGGTCGCGCGTCTCGCGGCAGCCTTCGCGCGCGAGGCAAATCCGGGAGATCGGGGATTTGTCCGGGCCGCGCGCAGAGCAGGCCTGCTCCACGATCTGGGAAAGTACGGCGACGCCTTCCAGCAACGGCTGCGTGACGCCGAGGCCGGCAGACCGGCCGCGGCCGCGCCCCATGCTCGCTTTGGTGCGGCGCTCCTTGATAGGGACGGGAGGTGGGATCAGGCCCTGGCTGTGCTTGGCCACCACGCGGGCTTGCACGCGGCATCGGACTTCACAAATAAGGTACGTCCCGAAGATGGAGACACAGGAGACACGCTTCTGCGGCGCGCCTTGGATGACGGCCTGCGGCTCGCCGGGCGAGATGGTCCTGTCACCATCCGAGAAGGCACGACCGACCGGCTGGCTCTGGAGTTGCGCGAACGCATGCTCTTCAGTTGCCTCGTGGACGCCGATCGTAGCGACTGCGTCCGCTTTGAGGTCGGCATGCTGCCAACCGGGCCAGCTCTCGATGCGCAGAAGCTTTTGTCCAAGCTCCTCGGCTTCATCGCGGAAAAGGCCAGGGAATGTCCACCGGGAGTTGTGAAGGAGTGTCGCGCCGCCGTGCTTGACGCCTGCCTCGACTCCGCTTCGCTGCCCGGTCGGCTGCTCACGCTGGCCGTGCCAACGGGAGGCGGCAAGACTCTTTCCGGCATGGCCTTCGCGCTTAAGCGAGCGACGTTGCGGCCGGACGCGGTACGGCGGGTTGTCGTGGTCGTGCCGTACCTATCCATCATCGAGCAGAACGCGGCGGAATACCGTGCGGCCCTCGGCGACGACGCAATCCTGGAGCATCATTCCGGCGACTTCGCGAGCCTGCGGACCGTGCGGCGCGAGCACGATGAGCGCATGTTCTCGGAGAATGAGGGGGACGAGGCGTATGCCGTTGCGGACGAAGATGAGGACGCCCACCTCGGCGGCCTTCGCGTTCCGGATTTGGCGCGGGAGAATTGGGACGCGCCTGTCATCGTCACCACCTCGGTGCGCTTCTTCGAGACCATTTTCTCCAACCGACCGTCTGACCTGCGACGTTTGCACAACATCGCCCGTTCGGTGGTCATCCTGGACGAGGTGCAAACCCTGCCGCGCCACTTACTGGCCCCGCTCCTTTCCGTCATGCAGGGGCTCGCGCACGACTGGGGCGTGCACTTCGTCTTCTCCACCGCGACCCAGCCCGCCTTCGAGAGGCCCGAGACCGCCCCACCCGAAGACATTCGGTGGGCCCCGGGCAGCCTGACCCCGATCATCCCGTCGGAGTTGTACGCGCGCCTCGTGCGTGATCTTCAACGAGTGGCCGAGCCGGTTTGGGCGAGCAGTGGCGAGTCGTGGTCCGTGGCGCGGCAGGCCGAGGCCGTGCGAAATGAGCCGCGCGCGCTGTGCATTCTGAACACCAAGCGCCAGGTGCGCGATCTCTTCCAATGCCTGCGATCCGAGGCGGACGGCTGGCTCGTGCACCTCTCCACGCGCATGTGCGCGGCGCACCGGCTGGCTGTCATCCGGCGCATCCAGGAGCATCTGCGGCAGACGGACGAGCCGTGCCGGGTGATCAGTTCCCAGCTCGTTGAGGCTGGGGTGGACCTGAGCTTTCCGGCTGTGATGCGGGCCATGGGGCCGCTGGACGCCATTGTGCAGGCGGCTGGGCGCTGCGACCGGGACGGCAGGCTGACCGCCGCCCTGGGCGCTCCGGCCGGTCGGCTGACGATCTTCGAGCCTGAGGATGGAGCCAGTCCCTATCCCGGCCCCACCTCCATCACGCGCTCCATGCTCGGGCACCTGGGCATGTCGCTTCATGCGCCTGCGGTCATGCGCCGCTACTTCAACGAGCTCTACGAGGGGGAGCTGGACGGCCCAGGCATCCAGGGGCTGCGACTGAAGTTCGACTTCCCCGCAGTGGCCGAGGCCTTCTCGCTCATCGACGACCGCACCCGCGCGGTGCTTGTGCCTTACGGGAAGGGTACGGGGATCATCGCGTGCCTTGAGCGCGGCGAGTCGCCCTCGCGTGATCTACTGCGCCTGGCGGGCCGCTACCAGGTGGGGCTCTACCCGAACGAATTCCACGAGGCCGAGCGCTTGGGCGCCATCTATTCCCTCGATAGCGACGGCCGCCTCTGGGCCTGCCGAAAGAGCTGCTACGACGACGAACTCGGGCTCGACTTGCGGCCGCCCGCCGCAGGGGAACATGTGGTCTGAGCGCACGGACCCCAGCTTTACGCAGTCGCCCCGCTGATTTTCCCCGTATTTCTGTTCTTTCTCAATCTCGATCCTTAACCACAAGGAGATGTGCATGACACCCATCGTCCGAGTCAGGGTCTCGGGTCCGCTGGCCTGCTTCACGCGGCCCGAAGCCAAGGTCGAGCGCATGAGCTACGACCTGCCCACGCCCTCCGCGGCGCGGGGGATTCTGGACAGCATCTGCTGGCGGCCGCAGATGCGCTGGCACGTCCGGGCCGTCGAGGTGCTAAGGCCCCTGCGCACCATCGCGCTCAAGCGCAACGAGGTGCAGTCCAAGATCACGGTCAAGGGAAGGGCTGGCATTGCGGGCTGGATGGCCGATCCAGCGGACTATGCTCCCTTCGCCGCCGGAGCGGGCAGCGACGAGGGTACGCCGCGCGCCACCCTGGCGCTCAAGGATGTGGCCTACGTGATCGAGGCCGAGCCCGTGGTCTTCGACGCCTCGGGCGACAATACGCCGCAGAAGTACGCAGCCATGCTCAGGCGGCGGGTGGAGAAAGGCCAGTGCCACATCCGACCCTGCCTGGGCTGCCGCGAGTTCGCGGCCGAGTTCGGCCCGCCCGATCCGGCGGAGAAGCCCATCGCCGAAAGCCGTGACCTCGGCCGCATGCTCTATGACATCATCTTCGATTCCGAGACCGGGAACACACCGGTCTTCTTCCAGGCCCGCCTCGAAAACGGCCGCATGGACACGCGTGCGGAAATGGCCGTCACGGACGAAGCGTTGCGCAGGAGGGTGCTGGCATGCTCGTACAGACACTAGCCGCCTATGCGGACAGCTATCTTGCCGACGATCTCGCGGCCATCGCCTTCGAGGAGAAGCCCGTGCGCTACCTTGTGGAGTTGGACGACGCCGGACGATTTTGCGGTATTCGCGAGCGGGTGCGGCAGGAGACACGGCGCGTGGGCAAGAAAGAAAAGAGCGTGGAGGTGGTGGAGACATTGCGCGTGCCGCGCTCGCCCGTGAACCGCAACAGCGGCGTGCACCCCCTGCTCGGATGCGACGCCCTGCCCTATCTGTTCGGCCCCAGGCTGGGCGTCTGGACCGCAGAAGGCAAAGGGGACAAGGAAGGCCGCAACCACGCGGGCTTCGTCGAGTTGATCCAGGTCGTGGCCGAGCAGACCGGGGACGCCGCCCTGGCCGCCTGCGCAGCCTTCTACGCCGACCCGGCTGCGGTGGAGCGCGCCGCAGCGGAGGTAGCCGCGCTGAAGCCGCCGCCCGGCGCTTTGGCCAGTCTGAGCGTGCGGCCCGCGCGGCTGGACAGTGACGATCCCGGCGGGCCGGTGGTGGGCCGCCCGGTCGTGCGGCGGTACTGGACCGCGCACTACGAGCGAGCCTCCGGCGAGCGTCACGCCAAGGGCGGGGAGGGCATGTGCCTGATCTCCGGCGAATCCGGTCCCCTGGCTGTGACGCACGACCTGATCAAGGGCGCGGGCAACCTGGGCGGACAGGCTGGCGTGGCCCTCATGTCCTTCGACAAGGCGGCCTTCCGCTCCTACGGCTGGGAGAAGAACGCCAACAGCCCGGTGAGTCCGGGCCGGGCATCGGCCTACGTGTTGGCCCTGAACGATCTGTTGCGGCCGGGCGCGCATCGCAGGGGCATGTCCCCGAGCGTGAGCCTGCACACGCGCTCGGACTACGGCGGTATGGCCTTCCTGTACTGGACGCGCGAGCCCACGGACGTTCTGCCCATTCAGATACTGCAGGAGCCCGACCCGGACAACGTGAAGCGGCTCATGGACACGCCGCACCGGCCGTCGCAGATGCCCCACGGCCTTGCGGGCCGCGGGAACGAGTTCTACCTGCTGGCGGTCTCAGGCAACGGCGGTCGGCTGGTAGTGCGCGACTGGTATCCGGAGAGCCTGGAGCAGGTGACGGACAACGTCCGCCAGTGGTTCTCGGACTTGGCCATGGCCGACGTGTTCAAAGGCGGCGAGCGCGCGCGGCCCCCCTCGATCTACGCGCTCCTCTCTGCCGTGAGCCCGCCGGGACGCGAGCCGAACGACAAGGCCAACGCCGCCATATCCCTCGCGTTCATGCGCCGGGCGCTGCACGGCCTGCCGTTCGGGCATTCGGTCCTGGCCGCAGCCCTGAACCGGCTTCGCCGCGAGCAGGGCAAAGCGCGCCTGGCTGCGGACCGCGTGGCCCTGGTGCGGCTGTGCGTCAACGATATCGCGAAAACCAAAAAAGGAGGGCCTATCATGGCCGAATGCCTGGACAATGACCAGAACGACGCCGCCTATCTCTGCGGCCAATTGCTCGCCGAGTACGAGGCTTTGCAGTACCAGGCCCTGGGCGAGGTCAACGTCACCGTTGGCGACCGCTACTATGCCATGGCCTCGACCAGACCACTCTTGGCGTTCAAACGTCTGGAGGATTTGAGCCGCGCCCATCTCAAGCGGCTGCGAAGCGATAAGAAGGCCGCGGGCATTGCCCTCCAGCAGCGCATCACCGCGCTCGTGAAACGCATCGGGGAGAGCGCCTGCGGTAACTTCCCTGCGGCGTTGAGTCTGGAGGAGCAGGGCCGCTTCGTCATCGGCTACCATCACCAAAAGGCCGACAACGCGCGCAAGGCCAAGGAGGCCAAGGCCGCCAAGGAGGCAGCCAAGGCTGCCGACGCGGCCGCCGAGTCCGCCGTTCCCACCGATGCCAAGAACTAACGAAACGACGAAAGGAGACTTACAATGAGCACGCCCATCGCCAATCGCATCGATTTCCTGCTGCTGTTCGACGTGAAGGACGGCAACCCCAACGGCGATCCGGATTTCGACAACTCTCCGCGTTTCGACCCCGAGACCTTCCAGGGGCTCGTGTCCGACGTCTGCCTCAAGCGCAAGATCCGTGAATGGGTCTACGCGGCCAAGTCGCAGGGCGGCGCCATCGAGTCGGGTTACGACGTGTTCGTGCTTCAGGGCCATTCTCTGGAGAGCCGCCAGAAGATGCCCTACGAACATTTGGCCGGGCTCGATGGCAAGGCCAAGGGCGCCAAGACCGCGCGTAGCGATGTGGAGAAGGCCCGGGAGTGGATGTGCGCCAATTTCTTCGACGTCCGGGCCTTTGGCGCGGTCATGAGCACCACGGACTTCAATTGCGGCCAGGTGCGCGGCCCCGTGCAACTCACCTTCGCCCGTTCCTTCGATCGCGTCCTCTCCACGGAGCACGGCATCACCCGCGTGGCCTACACCACGGAGAAGAAAACCTCCGAGACCTCGGCCCAAACGGAGATGGGGCGCAAGCACACCGTGGCCTACGGGCTCTATGCGGCGTATGGTTTCATCACGCCTGCCTTCGCGGGCGGCGCGAACGGCACGGGTTTCAGCGCCGATGACCTCGACGTGCTCAAAAAGGCTCTGGTGAACATGTTCGATCTGGACCACTCCGCGGCACGCGGGCTCATGCGCACGCGCCACGTCTTCGCCTTCGAACACGCATCACCTCTGGGCAACGCGCAGTCCGGCAAGCTTTTCGATTTGGTGAAGGTGAAGCGCAAGGAGGGTGTGGATTCCCCGCGCGGTTTCGAGGACTACGTGATCACGCCGCTCTCCGATATCAAGGCCGCGTGCCCCGACGGGGTGACGCCTACGGACTGGGCCGAGGGATAGCACCATGCCGGACCCTCTCCCGCTCTCGGCCCTGGCCCATCTGCTGTTCTGCCGTCGCCGGGCGGCGCTGGTGCATGTGGAGAACGCCTGGGCCGAGAGCGTGGCCACAGCCGAGGGGCGCGTTCTACACCACAAGGTGGACAGCGACCCTCGGCTGGAGAGACGCGGCGACGTGCTCGTCGCCCGCATGCTCCCCCTGCGCTCCGAGCGGCTTGGGCTTTTTGGCGTGGCCGACAGCGTGGAGTTCCACCGCGACGAGGCAGGGGCGCGGCTGCCCGGCGTGGCGGGACGCTGGCGGCCCTTTCCCGTTGAATACAAGCGCGGGAAGCTCAGGCGCGAAGCGGGCTATCTCGTGCAGCTTTGCGCCCAGGGGATGTGCCTGGAGGAAATGCTCGGCGTGGACGTGCCTGCCGGGGCGCTTTTCTTCGGCACGAACCGGCGTCGTCTGGCCGTGAACCTCGATCAGGACTTGCGGGCGCACGTCCAGGCGGCGGCCGAGGACCTGCACGGGCTGATCCGGAGCGAAAGCACGCCTGCGGCCGAATATGAGCGGGCCAAGTGCGCGGCCTGTTCCATGAAGTCGCTGTGCCTGCCCGGCTGCAGCACCGGGGGCGCGCCCGTGGCGGCCTATCTCAGGCGCATGCTGGAGTGCGAGGAGGATGCGTGAAACAGCACTTGAACACCCTGTTCGTCACCACCCAAGGAGCCTATCTGGCCAAGGACGGCGAGGCCGTGGCCGTGCGCGTGGACAGCGAGACGAAGCTGCGGTTCCCGGCGCACACCCTGGACGGGGTGATCTGTTTCGGCCAGGTCTCCATGAGTCCCGCTCTCATGGCGCATCTGGCCGAGAAGGACGTGTGCGTGAGCTTTCTGTCCGAGTCGGGCCGTTTCCTGGCCCGCGTGCAGGGGCCGACGCACGGCAACGTGTTGCTCCGGCGTCGGCAGTACCGCGCGGCGGACGATCCTGCAACTTCTGCGGACATCGCCCGCATGACTTTGGCCGGGAAGTTGCACAACTGCCGCGCCGCCCTGCGCAGGAGCGCCCGCGACCATCCTGATCGCCCGGAGGCTGAGAAATTGTCCATAGCGGCGGACGCCCTGGGGCATCAACTCAAGCGGTTGCCTATGACAAACGGGCTGGAAGGCCTGCGTGGGCTGGAAGGAGAGGCTGCGGCCGGTTATTTCGGTGCGTTCGCCGCCATGCTGCTGCGTGGCGAACCGGAACTCGGCTTCACGGGGCGCAATCGCCGACCGCCTTTGGACCCGGTAAACTGCCTCCTGTCCTTTCTCTATACACTGTTGGTCCACGATGTGCGATCGGCCTTGGAGAGCGTGGGGCTGGACCCCCAGGTGGGTTTTCTGCACCGCGATCGCCCCGGCCGACCGAGCCTGGCCCTGGATCTCATGGAGGAATTCCGCCCTGTGCTGGCGGACCGCCTGGCCCTCACACTGTTGAACCGGGGCATGCTTGATCCGAAGGATTTTCGCACTGCAGTCAGCGGTGCGGTGAGCCTCACGGACAAGGCCCGAAAGACGGTGATCACAGCCTGGCAAGAGCGCAAGCGCAACGAAGTCGAGCATCCTTTTCTGCGCGAGAAGATGGCAGCGGGGCTTTTGCCGTTTGCGCAGGCTCTCCTGCTCGCCCGGTTCCTGCGCGGCGATCTGGACGCCTACCCGCCATATCTCTGGAGGTGACCATGCTCGTTCTCGTCAGTTACGACGTTTCCACAATTGATCCCAAAGGTCCGGGCCGTCTGCGGCGCATGGCCAAGCTCTGCCAGAATTGGGGGCAGCGCGTGCAGAACTCCGTCTTTGAATGTCTCGTGGATCCGGCGCAGTGGACGGCCCTGCGCGCCAAGCTTTTGGATTGCATCGACCCGGAGCATGACAGCCTGCGCTTCTATTTTCTCGGCGCAAATTGGCAGCGTCGCGTGGAGCACGCAGGGGCCAAGAAACCCATTGACCAGGAGGGGAATCTCATCGTTTGAACCCGGCGCGGACCCCAAGCGGACATGAAATCCCCGGGAGGTCCGCGCGCAGAGAAATTGATGATAAATTAGACTATTGAGCGAGTGGCTTGTGGTTTGGGGATACAGAATGATCGCCCGTGGCCGCCATTCGCGCACCTGCCCCCGGCAAGCCGCGTGAAATGTGGCTTGCCAGCCGGGCAGTCGCCCCCCGCACGGGGGCGTGGATTGAAACGAGGTCGGCTACCAGGGCGGCACAGCGTTCCTGGTCGCCCCCCGCACGGGGGCGTGGATTGAAACACGTCCGTGCGGCGCACGTTGTCCGGCCCGGCGTGTCGCCCCCCGCACGGGGGCGTGGATTGAAACATCCGCTAGCCAGTAGGAGCAGGAGAAATGACCACGGTCGCCCCCCGCACGGGGGCGTGGATTGAAACTATGATCCCGAGGCCGAGTGCCCAGTGTGGGACGTCGCCCCCCGCACGGGGGCGTGGATTGAAACTCCCGCACCTCTGGATTGGCCAAGCTGGCCAAGTCGCCCCCCGCACGGGGGCGTGGATTGAAACTTGCGACCAGGCATCCATCCAGTCCGCTGTCCTTGTCGCCCCCCGCACGGGGGCGTGGATTGAAACTCAAGATCGGACATGCCTGGGCCGGGGGGGTCTTGTCGCCCCCCGCACGGGGGCGTGGATTGAAACTTCCCGCAGCGTCACGAGGCCCTGGGCCAGGAGGTCGCCCCCCGCACGGGGGCGTGGATTGAAACTTTCCCTTGCTGAGCCATCCAGCTCAAGAGGTCGTCGCCCCCCGCACGGGGGCGTGGATTGAAACTTCTCTGGGACGTCTCTGCACGGCGCGGGACGGGTCGCCCCCCGCACGGGGGCGTGGATTGAAACCATTCCGACATGCCGCCCGAGACCAAGGAGCGGGTCGCCCCCCGCACGGGGGCGTGGATTGAAACGTCGAGGAAGCGTGGCTCAAGGGGCTTCTGGCCGTCGCCCCCCGCACGGGGGCGTGGATTGAAACAACGAATCCCGCCGCACGTTCTCCGCTGGCGAGGTCGCCCCCCGCACGGGGGCGTGGATTGAAACAACGCAGGCCGCTCCAAGGCGGCCTGGCGCGAGGTCGCCCCCCGCACGGGGGCGTGGATTGAAACCACCGGCGCGGCCCATTCCGATCACAAGTACGGGTCGCCCCCCGCACGGGGGCGTGGATTGAAACATCGTGGGCGACGTGATCGGCGTTTCGGCCGGACACGTCGCCCCCCGCACGGGGGCGTGGATTGAAACTATCTCGACGAAATGGGCGATGCTGGCGCCCCCCGTCGCCCCCCGCACGGGGGCGTGGATTGAAACATCTCGGCCATCTCGCCCAACGCGCCCAGGCCGAGTCGCCCCCCGCACGGGGGCGTGGATTGAAACACGGACACGGCCAACGCCGTGCCCGGCGAGACCGGTCGCCCCCCGCACGGGGGCGTGGATTGAAACATTGTCCGCCACCAGGCGGGCGGCGTGGGCCAGATCGTCGCCCCCCGCACGGGGGCGTGGATTGAAACACGTCCGTGCGGCGCACGTTGTCCGGCCCGGCGTGTCGCCCCCCGCACGGGGGCGTGGATTGAAACAGCGTCCCCTCCTTGTCATAGTATGTGAGCGCCGGTCGCCCCCCGCACGGGGGCGTGGATTGAAACAGGATGCCCTCCAGCACGAGCAGCCCCATGTAGTGTCGCCCCCCGCACGGGGGCGTGGATTGAAACGTACTTGCGCCCGAAATTCTCCAGGGCCTCGGCAAGTCGCCCCCCGCACGGGGGCGTGGATTGAAACAGTCTTCGTGGGATTTTCGCTTTCCGGCTCCCGGAGTCGCCCCCCGCACGGGGGCGTGGATTGAAACAGCCTCGGCCGGGGTGCATACTCGGCAGTCGATGTCGCCCCCCGCACGGGGGCGTGGATTGAAACCTCCTAGATGGTCTGTATCCCGTAGGCGGCCAGAGTCGCCCCCCGCACGGGGGCGTGGATTGAAACGCTGAATCCGTGGACACCATCCGAGCCCAGCATGTCGCCCCCCGCACGGGGGCGTGGATTGAAACAACTGGAACGCGGACACGGAGATCGTCTACGATGTCGCCCCCCGCACGGGGGCGTGGATTGAAACATGGTGTCGCCGTCGGCCACGCGCACCACCTGGGTCGCCCCCCGCACGGGGGCGTGGATTGAAACAAGGAGGTCGATTCCACGGCCGTGTTGTCGGCCCGTCGCCCCCCGCACGGGGGCGTGGATTGAAACGTTCAACGCCCAGGGCAACGCGTTCGACGCCTGTCGCCCCCCGCACGGGGGCGTGGATTGAAACGAGGTCCTGGCCGAACAGGCCGGGATCGTCCTGCCGTCGCCCCCCGCACGGGGGCGTGGATTGAAACGAGCCCCGCGGAGTTGAGCGCGTACTGGATGTCCGTCGCCCCCCGCACGGGGGCGTGGATTGAAACAGGGCCAAAACGGCAGTCAGGAGCGCTCGCACTGGTCGCCCCCCGCACGGGGGCGTGGATTGAAACATCGTGGAGGGCCTGCAAAAGTGCCTCACACCGGGTCGCCCCCCGCACGGGGGCGTGGATTGAAACTTTGCCCTGGGATTCATCCAATTCAATAGAAATGGTCGCCCCCCGCACGGGGGCGTGGATTGAAACATCGTGGAGGGGTTGCAACGGGGCCTCACGCCGGTCGCCCCCCGCACGGGGGCGTGGATTGAAACCGATATGCCCCGGCCTCGCGTCGGCCGCCGCCTGGTCGCCCCCCGCACGGGGGCGTGGATTGAAACCACCAGGAGAGCGCCTGGCGGCGTGACGCCAGATGTCGCCCCCCGCACGGGGGCGTGGATTGAAACTGATACGGCGTCGTCGTAGCGTACATATTCGCCGGTCGCCCCCCGCACGGGGGCGTGGATTGAAACACCAGCTATCTGCCGGTGCACGACGGCGAGGAATGGTCGCCCCCCGCACGGGGGCGTGGATTGAAACTTCGTCGGGGCGGTGCCCGACGACATCGGCGACGAGTCGCCCCCCGCACGGGGGCGTGGATTGAAACTATCCGGAGCGGGGAACGGTGCGCGTGCGCATGTCGCCCCCCGCACGGGGGCGTGGATTGAAACGCTTTGGAGAGCGTGGCACCGTTGGCCTTGATGTCGCCCCCCGCACGGGGGCGTGGATTGAAACTTTGGCCCTGGACCGGTTCTGCCGTCAGATTGTGGTCGCCCCCCGCACGGGGGCGTGGATTGAAACAATCCGCAGTGTGGAGAGGTATTCCCTGGCATTGTCGCCCCCCGCACGGGGGCGTGGATTGAAACAACGGCCTGTCCTGCGCTGCCATGGTCGCCCCCCTGTCGCCCCCCGCACGGGGGCGTGGATTGAAACAAAAAATGCACTACACGGGTAGCAACACGAACGGCGTCGCCCCCCGCACGGGGGCGTGGATTGAAACATGGCCTATTGGCGATGGACAAACAGACTCGGGGTCGCCCCCCGCACGGGGGCGTGGATTGAAACGTCGAGCCACCCGAACAGATCACCGAACACCAGGTCGCCCCCCGCACGGGGGCGTGGATTGAAACCTCACCACTCCTGATACCATCACCGCGGCCCGCCAGTCGCCCCCCGCACGGGGGCGTGGATTGAAACGTACTGGCCGCGCGGCACGACGGCCCGAAACGTTGTCGCCCCCCGCACGGGGGCGTGGATTGAAACTTCATCTGGTCGCCCTTGACCTCCGGCTGCAGGATGTCGCCCCCCGCACGGGGGCGTGGATTGAAACAGTCTCCACGACCGTGATCCATTGATAGGCCGCGTCGCCCCCCGCACGGGGGCGTGGATTGAAACCTGGTAGCCGACCTCGACCTCTCGGACAGTGCCGTCGCCCCCCGCACGGGGGCGTGGATTGAAACGTTTGGTTCGGGCAGCAGGTCCTCGGGCACGCCCAGTCGCCCCCCGCACGGGGGCGTGGATTGAAACAATAAAACATGAGAGGTTGACCTATGAAGCCCGTCGCCCCCCGCACGGGGGCGTGGATTGAAACTTATCGAGGCGGTACTTGCTCCCTCGCTTTGAAGTCGCCCCCCGCACGGGG
>NZ_ATHI01000014.1 GCF_000422245.1 Alkalidesulfovibrio alkalitolerans DSM 16529 | reverse complement strand
AGGAGCAACGATTCTAGAGGGCAAAACCGCCCGTGAGAGGGGGTTTCTGACTACTCCTGGTGTGGGGTGTCGTTGGGCGCCGTTGGTGGTGGTGGTGGTGGTAGTGGTGGTGGTGGTGGTGGGTAGGACAAGCAAGTTGTCAACTAGGTCTTAACCCTTACGGGAGTAGGGCTACTTGTCTACTTTTTGATACTTTCTGTGAGAATATCGGAAGGTAGTCTACTCGACCTGTCCTTACCTCCCTCTCCCTACTCCCTTCCTAACTCTTCTCTCAATGGGTACTCATATGGAAAGTGTGGTGAGGTCATTGAGATATACCTAGGTTAGATTCTTAGGTGGGAATCTCAATGAATAACCAATGAGGATCAGAATGAGGAATCTTAGGTAGGTCATAATGATATTCATAATGATAGCTACCTGTGGCCCCTGCTATAGTGAGGGTTCTCGGAAACGTAGGACTGGCGCGGGTTCCCAGGGTGGGGTGTGGAAAACTGTCTCGAATTAGAACATGTTGATATTGTTCACTTATTTACCTCACTCAGCCAAAACGCTCATATTCGCCTTCTCCTGAGTTTTAGAAGCCCAGGGATACGATGACATACCCCTGGACCTGAAAACGCAGCAGGAGCCAAATGTGGCCCTCTCAGGGGGTATCCAGAGGGTGTATTGGGAGGGTCATCTACGCACGTCGCAGAAACTCCCCAATGTATCCCCTGGTCCCTGGCCTGTCAACTTGTTACCTCCGAGGGTGGGGTTGATTACGCCACCAAGGAAGTCTTGGAGCAGTGTGTGGTAGGGTTTTTGCGCATTGTTGAACTCGTAGATATAAGGTATATGTTCAGGTTGCCGATGGCGTCCGTTGGGCGAGGTATCGGGACACGTATTTGAATTTGCGGGAGGGTAAATGTCCAAGACCATGACTCAGCAAGTGGCCGAATTTACAAAGAATGAGGTTGTCGAACTTTTTGGGGGTAGAGTCCCTACGTGGGACGAGTACCGTGAGGCTTACGAAGCGGGGCGGGTTCGGGCTGATAGGTCTGTTGCAGGACGCACGTATGATGCCGCCTGCATGTCTAAGTTTGGAAAAGCCCATGCAAGACTGACTGCTTTGGTTAGCTTGATTGCGCTTCCGTCTTCGCTGCTTGCTTACTTCTTTTGGGATAAGTCGGGCTGGTGGATTCTTTGCGGCTTGGCGATTTCCGTGTTTTTCGGGAAGGTATCGCGAGAGGTTCAGTGCGAATGCATCAAGCAAGGTGCTTACGTTGATGAGAATGTCTATGAGGTCTTGTTTGATATGGGAGCATTCTTGTTTGGTCCAAAGAAGTAGCGTGTAGAGGCGACTCTACTTTTACGCCAATTGGCGAGCCGTATATTTGTCTTCATGCTGGCTTGGTTGGGTCGTTTTTATGTCGCTTGTCGTCGTTTTGATCTTTTCGTAAGGCTCTCTCCGAGAATATTTACTCCGTCTCTCAACGTCTGGTCGAACAAATGCGCATACCGCATGGTCATTTGCGGCGTCTTGTGGGTCATAAGCTTCTGAAGGGTGTACATCGTGACCTTGCCGGATGAAGCAAGGTGGCTGGCGAACGTGTGCCTGAGGTCGTGGAAGCGGAAATCTGGGCAGAGTCCAGCCTTGGCCTTCACTCGCTCCCAGGAATTGCCAAGCCATGAGCGCTTGTCGCCCTTACGATTCGGGAAGACCCATTCGCATTGGGGGAAAGGGAGCAGTTCCTTGGCGTGGCTGAGAACTTCCAGTGCATCGACGCTCAACGGAAGCGTGGTATCCTTCCCGCCTTTGGTATCTCTGAGCGCCACGAAGCCGTTTTCAAGGTCGAGATCGCGCCACCTGAGCTTGAGAATTTCCCCCCGGCGTAGTCCCGTCAGAAGGGCAAACTTGACCAGCAAGGCGAACCTCGGATTAGGCCATGCTCCGAGCACTTGCCAAAGCCGGGCGATTTCCTCTCGCGTCAGGCATTCCGTCCGTTCGTTGTTCAGCTTGGGGAGCTTGATCTTGGACGAAGGGTTGATCCCTTCGTAAAGGCTGACCTCGTTCGCCCAATTGAAAAGCCGCTTTGTTAAGATCAGGACGTGCCGAACCGTTGCCGGAGCATACCCTTTCTCTCGCATCGCGTTCAGGATTGCGTGAAGGTCAAAAGGGGTGACGGCATCCATGAGCTTCCCGGCCAGGGTCGGCGCGAGATGCTTACGCCATATCTGAAGATCGCCCTCCCAGGACTTTTTGTGCCCCTTGGCGAATACGAGGTAGCGTTCCCATACGTCTCCGAGCGAATGGCTTTCCTTGAGTCCGAGGTAACGGCCCTCAATGACCTTCGCCTTGAGAGACGTTTCGAGCTTCCGGGCGAGACTCAGGCTTTCAAGGATTTTGGATACACGCTTGCCGTCCATCCCTCTGACCACCACCCGGTATGCCTGAGCAGCCCCGCCGCTATTTCCGCACTTTGGGCATTTGCGGGCCTTGAGAGTGTAGTCGGTTTTGCAGTGAGAACAGTGATTAAGGACCGCCATTCCAGCACCTTATGAGTAAAAATTGGTGTGTAAATAGTGTGACATCGCCGCCAAATCCCCTTTGCCGAGGAATCCGGCTCTCTGTGGCTGGTTAGCTCAATGATTCAGGCGTGATAGGCAGGAAAAACGGAGGGTGTTCGATGAGAAAACAAGGGGGCAAGCCGGTCGGTTTCAATAGCCTGACCGAGCGTAGGCCGAACCTGCCCCCGTGTTTACTCAAAGCTGATAATACCCTGAAAAAGAAGAAGGTTCAGAAGGAATCTATCCCTCTGAACCTTCAGAAATCTGGCGCGCCCGGCACGATTCGAACGTGCGACCAACGGATTCGTAGTCCGGTACTCTATCCGGCTGAGCTACGGGCGCAACGGAGAGGTAGTCTTTACGCAGCACCTCGATCTTCGTCAAGGGTCTTTTTTGTCCGGGGCGAAAAAATCTCGCGCTTCGTTTTCCTCGGTTCGCCGCCCCGGCTGCATTCCCGTTGCCGTGCCTGCCAATGCGCGTCGGCCTTGGACTTTTCTTGCGCCTTGCATCTGATGCTATTTGAACGGCCTGAAAGAACAGAGTTTGTCAACAACCTCCTAGGCCACCTCGAAGTGCGCCCGCTCCACGCCCTCCAGGAGCAGGAAGGTCCGCGCCCGAAGCGTCAGGATGTCCGAATCCGGGTGCGCGGCCAGCGATGACAGGTGCGGCAGGCGGCGGGCCATATCCGTCTTCAGCCGCGCGCGTTCCGCAGTCGGAAGGTCGAAGACGCACGAGGCCTCGATGGTCAGCGCGCATGCGGCCTCGCGGTTGTCCACGTTCTCGGTCCGGGTGTCGATGAGCACGGAAACCCTTGGATTGCGCAGGCAATTGGCGTACTTCTTGGAGCTTCGCGAGGACAGCAGGTACAACGTGCGGCCGTCTTCCGAGGAGAGGTAGGACATGAGCGAGGTGTGCGGCTGGTTGTCCGAGGCAGTGGCCAGGACGCAGATGTCGTGGTTGCGGATCAGGTTGCGAATTGTTTCGTGCATACGCGCACAGGCCTCCGGGTAAAGTTGATTCTCGGTCCAACCATACCTCATTTTTCGAAAAAACGACAAGGGAAATGCATGGCGGACATGCTCGACGCATCTTTGGCTGAAAAATACGAGGCCAGCCTGGCACTGTGCCTGGAGCTCGCCCGCGCTCACGACCCGGCCAGGGCGGCCGTGGCCTTCACCGGCGGCAAGGATTCCACCGTGGCCCTGGCGCTGTGGCGCGAGGCCCTTTGCCGCGTCCACGGACCTGGCGCGCGGCCCGTGGCCGTGTCGCTGGATACGGGGCTGAAATTTCCCGAGGTGCTGGCCGTGCGCGACGCCCTGGCCGGTCGCTTCGGCACTGCGCTGCACGTCTTGCGCCCCGCGCCTGACTGCGCGGCCCTGCCGGAGCACGACAAACGGGCCTGCTGCGCCGCGCGCAAGATTGGGCCGCTGCTCGATGGCGTGCGCGAACTCGGCCTCACGCTGCTCATCACCGGCATCCGGCGCGATGAACACCCGGCGCGGGCAGGGCTTGCAGCGGTCGAACCGCAGGCCGAACCGGCGCACCTGCGCGCCCATCCGCTGCTCGAATGGACCGAAATGGACGTCTGGGCCTGGCTCATGCAGGAGCGGCTGCCGTACTGCGAACTCTACGACCAGGGCTACCGCTCGCTCGGCTGCGCGCCCTGCACCGAGCCCGCCGAGGGCCTTGGGGCCGAACGCGCGGGCCGCGCGCCGGACAAGGAGGCGCACATGGAGCAATTGCGCGCCCTGGGCTATTTCTGACGGCCCCCCAAGCGCTGGGCGCCGCCCCGGCGGCGAGTGCGGACGCTTGGCTTGCGGATTGATTTGGGATAGGAATTTTTCCTTTACAGTATTATTTTCTTTCAGAGTTCGGAGCCCATGCACGCCGCACAGCAATCAGCCCCAACACGCCGCGCCACGCGCGCCATCCGCCTTGGTCCCTACCTGATAGGCGGCGGCAACCCCATCCGCGTGCAGTCCATGTGCAACACGGACACCCGCGACGCGGCCGCAACCCTGGCCCAGATCGAACGCCTGGCCGAGGCGGGCTGCGAGATCGTGCGCCTCGCGGTCATCGACGAGCGCGCCGCGGCCGCGCTCCCGGCCATTGTCGCGGCCTCGCCCGTGCCGCTGGTGGCGGACATCCATTTCGACCACCGCCTTGCGGTCATGGCGGCCGAGGCCGGCATTAAGGGGCTGCGCATCAATCCCGGCAACATCGGCGGCGAGGACAAGGTGGACACGGTGGTCGCGGCCGCGCGGCACCATGGCCTGCCCATCCGCATCGGCGTGAATTCCGGCTCGGTGGAGAAGGCGCTTTTGGCCCGCTTCGGCGGCCCCACGCCCGAGGCCATGGTGGAGAGCGCCCTGCACCACGTGGCCATGCTGGAGAAGCGCGGCTTTCACGAGATCAAGATTTCACTCAAGTCCTCCTCGGTCATGGACACCATCGCGGCCTACCGGCTGATGGCCGCGCGCGCGGACTATCCGCTGCACATCGGCGTCACCGAGGCGGGCACGCTGCTGCGCGGCTCGGTCAAGTCGGCCGTGGGGCTCGGCGTTCTTCTGGCCGAGGGCATCGGTGACACTCTGCGCGTCTCGCTGACCCACGACCCCGTGGCCGAGATGGACGTGGCCTACGAGATCCTGCGCTCGCTGAACATCCGCGCGCGCGGCCCGGAGATCGTCTCCTGCCCCACCTGCGGCCGCACCGAGATCGACCTGATCCGCCTGGCCAACGCCGTGGAGGAGCGGCTGCGTACCGTGCCCGAGGTCTTCAAGGTCGCGGTCATGGGCTGCGTGGTCAACGGTCCGGGCGAGGCGCGCGAGGCCGACATCGGCATCGCGGGCGGGCGGGGCAAGGCCGTGATCTTCCGCAAGGGCGAGGTGGTGAAAAGCCTTCGCGGCGGCTACGACGAGCTTCTGGCCGGTTTCATGGACGAGCTCGAACTTTTCCTTTCGCAACGAAAAATGCAGTAATTCCGAGGAGACACGAATGCGTTTCAGCAGGCTCTACGCGCCCACGCTCAAGGAGGCGCCGCGCGACGCCGAAGTCGTCAGCCACAAGCTGCTCGCCCGCGCCGGATACATCCGCCAGCTCACGAGCGGCATCTACTCCTTTCTGCCGCTCGGGCTTCGCGCCCTGAACAAGGTCGCGGCCATCGTGCGCGAGGAGATGAACCGCGCCGGAGCCCAGGAAGTGCTGCTGCCCATGGTCCAGCCCGCCGACCTGTGGAAGGAGACCGGCCGCTGGGAGTTCTACGGCAAGGAGCTGTTGCGCCTGAAGGACCGCAAGGATTCGGACTTCTGCCTTGGCCCCACGCACGAGGAGGTCATCACCGACCTTGTGCGCCACGAGGTGCGCTCCTACCGCCAACTGCCGCTGAACCTCTACCAGATCCAGACCAAGTTCCGCGACGAGATCCGGCCGCGCTTCGGCCTGATGCGCTGCCGCGAGTTCACCATGAAGGACGCCTATTCCTTCGACCGCGACGACGCGGGCGCGGACGTCTCCTACAAGTCCATGTACGACGCCTACACGCGCATCTTCCGCCGCCTGGGCCTGCGCTTCAAGGCCGTGGAGGCCGACTCCGGCTCCATCGGCGGCAGCTTCTCGCACGAGTTCATGGTCCTGGCCGAGACCGGCGAGGACACCATCGCCGCCTGCCTGGCCGAGAACTGCGACTACGCGGCCAACCTGGAGAAGGCCGAGGCCGTGTGCTCCCTGGATGACTGTCCCGAGTGCTGCGGCCAGTACGCCAAGGTGGCCACGCCCGGCGCGCACACCGTGGAGGAGGTCGCGGCCTTTTTGGGCGTTTCGCCGCGCGCGATCGTCAAGACGCTGCTCTACGACGTGGACGGCAGGCCGGTGGCCGCGCTGGTGCGCGGCGATCGCGAACTGAACGAGGTCAAGCTCAAGAACGCGCTCGACGCCACCGAGGTGCGCATGGCCTCCGAGGAGCAGGTCAAGGCCTGGAGCGGCGCGCCCGTCGGCTTCGCCGGTCCCGTGGGGCTGTCCGTGGACGTCATCGTGGCGGACCGGGAGCTTCGCAGCCTGACCGGGTTGATCGTGGGCGCCAACGAGGCCGACGCCCACCTGAAGGACGTGGACATCTCCCGCGACGTGCCCTCGGCCACCTTCGCCGACCTGCGCAACGTGGGCGAGGGCGACGTATGCCCACGCTGCCGCACGGCGCTCACGCTCTCCAAGGGCATCGAGGTCGGCCACGTCTTCAAGCTCGGAACCAAGTACTCCAAGGCCATGAAAGCCACATACCTCGACGAGGACGGCAAGGAGCGCATCATCGTCATGGGGTGCTACGGCATCGGCGTCTCGCGCATCGTGGCCTCGGCCATCGAGCAGAACCACGACGCCGACGGCCTGTTGCTGCCGCCGTCCATCGCGCCCTTCGAAGCGGTGGTCGTCTCGCTGGCGGGCAAGGACCCGGCCGCGGCTGCCAAGGCCGAGGACATCTACCGCGAGCTTGGCGCGCTGGGGCTGGACGTTCTTCTCGACGACCGCGACGAGCGGCCCGGCGTCAAGTTCAAGGATGCGGACCTGATCGGCCTGCCCATGCAACTCGTGGTGGGCGCAAAGGGCCTGGAACGCGGGGTGGTGGAGATCAAGTGCCGCAAGACCGGCACGCGAGCCGAATTGCCGCTTCAGGGTTTTGCCGAGACGTTCGCTTCCTTTAGGGCGTCGGTCTGGAAGGCCTGGGGGCTTTCCGTGTCCGAGGGCGAACGGGGATAGGGGGACACCGGCATGACGGAACGAGCCGGAGTTGGCCCCGATCTGGCCCGGATTCTTTTCGAGCATTCGCCCGTGGGGCTTGTGGTGCTCGACGAGGGTGGCGTCATCCGTCATGTCTGCCGCCTGGCGGGAAAAATTCTCGGCGAGGAGCCCGGGGCCCTTATTGGCAGGCGCATGGACGAACTGTTCGTGCCCACGGTCAGGCCCGTGCTCGCCGAACACCTCGCAGCGGCGCGTGAAGCGAATGAGCCCGTGCGCGAGGTGGTGGCTCTGACCAGGCCCGGTAACGCCTTCGTGCGCCTGCACACCACGCCTCTGCCGCCCGAGACTGCGGGAGGAGAGGTCTTGTTCATGTGCGCTCTGGCGGATTTCACCGAGCGCCGCCACTTGGAGGCGAAGCTCGAAAAGGCTCTGCGCGAGGCCGAGGAGGCATCGCTCGCCAAGAGTCGCTTCCTGGCCAACATGAGCCATGAGATGCGCACGCCTCTCAACGGCATTCTCGGGCTGCTGGAACTGACCCTGAACATGGAGTTGGGCGAGGAGCAGCGCGAGAACCTGCGCATGGTGCGCGACTCCGGCCGCAATCTCCTGACGATCATCAACGACATCCTGGACATCACCAAGATCGAGTCCGGTATGCTCGAACTGGTGCTCGAACCCTTCGATCTGGATAGGGTGCTTTCCACGACCGCCAAGATGTATTCTATCGAGAGCCGCGCCAAGGGCATCGACCTGCACTACGTCAAATCCCTGGAAACGCCCCAGGAACTGTACGGCGATCCGGTGCGGCTGCGCCAGATATTGGCGAATCTGGTGGGCAACGCCATCAAGTTCACCGAATCCGGCTTCGTCGAGATTTCCGCGCGTCCCTGGAAAAATCCCAACGGAGACAAAAGCAGGGTCTGCCTGCTTTTCGAGGTCCGAGACACGGGTTGCGGCATCGAGAAGGAATTGCAGGCGACAATTTTCGACTCCTTCACCCAGGCCGACACATCCTTTTCGCGCAAGTACCAGGACACGGGCCTGGGGCTGGCCATCAGCAAGCGGCTCGTGGAACTCATGGGCGGCGAAATATGGGTGGAGAGCGAGTCCGGCCGGGGAGCCACGTTCAGCTTCACGGCCTGCTTCGAGAAGAGCGGCGCCAGAAGGAAGGAAGAGGCGACTCCCCAGTCCGTCATCGACGGCGTCAGGTTGCCGGGCTTGCGCATCCTCCTGGCCGAGGACAACCGCGTCAACCAGACCTTCGTCTGCCGCTCCCTGGAGCGCGAGGGGCATACTGTCGTCAGCGTGGTCAGCGGCCGCGAGGCCATCGAGGCGCTCGCCGGGCAGGGGCCTTTCGACCTCGTACTCATGGACATCCAGATGCCCGAACTGGACGGCGTGGAGGCCACGCGCCTCATCCGCGCTGACACCTCCGGGGCCTTCGATCCGAACATCCCGATCATCGCGCTCACGGCCTATGCCATGAAGGGAGACCGCGACCGGTTCCTGACCGTTGGCATGACCGACTATCTGAGCAAGCCCTTCGATTCGTGCGATCTGGTGGAGACGGTGGGCCGGGTCATGCTCAGGCCGTGAGGGAAGACGGGATGTCGCACGTCTTTTCGGTCCGCGAACTGACCACCGCCTTGCGTGACGTGGTGGAAGGGCAGTTTCCCTTTGTCTGGGTCGCGGGCGAGGTGGCCAATCTCGCGCGGCCCGCTTCGGGTCACACCTATTTCACTCTCAAGGATGCCGAGGCCACGCTTTCCGTGGTCTGGTTTCGGCAGACGCGCGCGGCGGCGGCGGACGGCGGCGTGCATCCCCTGACCGGCGAGGTCTGCGAGGCGGCTCCCGCCCGTCTTGCCGACGGCGCGTCCGTGCTCGTGGCCGGGCGGATGACGGTCTATCCGCCGCGCGGCGCGTGCCAGCTTGTGGCCGAACTGATCCAGGAGCAGGGCGCGGGCGAGCTGGCCGCCGCCTTCGAGCGGCTCAAGCGCGAACTGGCGGCCCTTGGCTATTTCGACGAGTCGCGCAAGATGCGCGTGCCCGACAACCCAAGCCGCGTGGCGCTCGTCACCTCGCCCGGCGGCGCGGCTGTGCGCGACTTTCTGCGCGTGGCCGGGGAGAGCGGCGCGGGCGCACATATCCGCATCCATCCGGTGCTCGTGCAGGGCGAGGCCGCGCCCGGCCAGATTGCGGTGGCGCTCGACGCCGCCTGCGCTGAGGGCTGGGCCGAGGTGGTGTGCCTTTTGCGCGGCGGCGGCTCGCTTGAGGACTTGTGGGCCTTCAACACCCGTCAGGTGGCTGACGCCGTGTTCAGGGCCACCATCCCCGTGGTCAGCGGCGTGGGGCACGAGGTGGACGTGACCATCGCCGACCTGGTGGCCGATCGCCGGGCCGCGACGCCGACCCACGCCGCGCAGGGGCTTTGGACTTCGCGCCGCGTGCTGGCCCAAGCCCTGGACGAGGCCGAAACAAAACTGGCGGGGGCCGCCAGGGCCTTTGTGGACCGCAAGGCCACCACTTTCGAACATCTCGAACGCGGCCTGACCTGGTTTTCCCCCGCGCGGGCCCTCGATCGTTCGGCGGAACGCCTAGCCCATTTGCAGGCACGGTTGGATCAGGCCGGAGCGCGTTTCTTCTCCACCCGGAGCGGCTGGCTCAGGGGGCTTGCGGGGCGTCTTGCCCGGGCCTTCGGGCCGCGCGCGCTGGAGCTTCGCGCCGTGCGGTGCGAAAGCTTGGCCGAGCGGCTTGGCCGCGCCGGGACCGCTCTGTTCGCGGGACACGAAGCCGTACTCGACCGGCTGCAAGTACGGCTTGCGGCCGCGAGTCCCGAGGCTCCGCTCGTGCGCGGTTACGGCCTGGTGCGTGTTCGCCGCACGGGCCGCTTCCTGCGCGGTCCCGACGAGGTCTCGCTGGGCGACGCGCTGGAAATCACGGTGCAGCGCGGCCGGGTGGCCGCCACTGTCGAGGACGACGCGTTGTTGCCCAATCCTGACAGGTTGGATAACGAGGCTTCCCTGAGCAAGGACCAGGTATGAGATTGGCCCTGTCTTTCATGTTGTTCTGGCTCGCGCTGGTTCCGGCCGTCTGGGCCGCGCCTGTGCTGCATGCCCCGGCCGAGGTCGGCGTGGGCCAGCCCTTCCTTGTCGCGCTCGAATCGTCCGGGGAGTTGTCCGAAGTCCGTTTCGTCTGGTTCGGACGCGAGATATCTGTCCGGCCCATGCACCGCGATGGAGCATGGCGGGCCGAGGCGCTCCTGGGCACGGACGTGGGGCAGGACGAGCCTGGAGAACGGCAGGTGGTCGCGAGGGCGATGGCGAACGGCCGGGAGGTCTCGACTCGCGCGTCTGTTCGAGTGACGGCGGTGGCCTATCCGGAGCAACACCTTTCGCTTCCTCCGGCCATGGTCACGCCGCCCGCCGAAGTCCTGGAGCGCATCGCCAGAGATCGCGAGGAAGCCAGGGCCGCCCTGGCGACCATGACCGGCGAACGGCTGTGGCGGCTGCCGCTGCTGCGCCCCGTGCCCGGCGACGTGAGCAGCGCCTACGGACTTCGTCGCGTTTTGAACGATAAGCCGCGCGCCCCGCACAGGGGAGTGGACTTTCGCGGCCCCGAGGGCCAAGGTGTTGCCGCCGTGGCCGATGGCCGGGTTGTGCTCGCGGCGGACCAATATTACGCCGGAAAAAGCCTGTTTCTCGACCATGGGCAGGGCGTGGTGAGCGTGTATTTTCATCTTTCGGAGATCATCGCCCGGCCAGGACAGTTCGTTTCGGCCGGAGAGATCGTGGGCCTCGTCGGGGCCACGGGCCGGGTCACCGGTCCGCATCTGCATTTCGGTTTGGCCCTACAGGGCCGATACGTCGATCCCATGTCCCTGCTTGGGGCCGTGGGCGAATAGATGTTTCGGGAGAGGCGCATGAGCGAGGGAAAGGATCGTTTCGAGGACCGCATGCAGCGGCTTTCCGCCATTGTGGAGACGCTGGAAAAGGGAGAGTTGCCTCTTGAAGAGGGGGTGGCCCTGTTCAAGGAAGGGCTGCTGCTGGCCAAGGGCTGCCGGGAACAGCTTGAAACGGCCAGAAACGAGGTCTCCGTCTATCAGGAAGGGCTGCTGCGCGAGTTTTCGATCCAGGGAGCCGACGAATCGGGTGCCGGGGAGGGCGGACGTGACGACGCTTAAGGAAGATCTGGCCCGTGAGGCCGCACGCGTCGAGTTCTGGCTTGCCGGGTGTCTCGATGGACGGGGAATCCCGCCGCGCTTGCGCGAGGCCATGGATTACAGCCTGCGCGCCGGTGGCAAGCGGCTTCGGCCCGTACTCTGTCTTGCTTTCGCCGGGCTTTGCGGCGGTGACGAAGAAGCCGCGATGCCCTGTGCCGGGGCATTCGAACTCATCCATACCTATTCTCTGATTCACGACGATCTGCCCGCCATGGACGACGATGATCTCAGGCGCGGCAAGCCTTCGAACCACAAGGTCTTCGGGGAGGCTACGGCCATACTCGCGGGCGACGGCCTGCTGACCGAGGCCTTCGCCTGCATGGCCGAGGCCGCGCCCGCCATTCCTGCCGGGCGCGTGGTCGAGGCGATGCGGCTTCTGGCCGTGGCCGCAGGTGCGGGCGGCATGGTCGGCGGCCAGGATCTGGACATGGCCTACACCGGCGCACCGGACGTGACGCTCGAAAAACTCGCTGCCATGCACGCCATGAAGACCGGCGCGTTGATCCGGGCGGCCTGCGAATGCGGCGCGGTGCTGGCCGGAGCCGACGACGATCGGCGAGCCAGGGCCCGCGATTTCGGCATCCATGTGGGCGCGGCCTTCCAGATCGTGGACGACGTCCTGGACGTAGTGGGTGACGAGAAGGAGATCGGCAAGCCTGTTGGCAGCGACCAGGAGATGGGCAAGCACACCTATCCGAGCTTGGTGGGTCTCGACGAGAGCCGCCGCATGGCCGGGGAACGGATCGCCATGGCCCTTGACCGCCTTTCCGTCTTCGAGGGGCCGCGCGCGGATTTTCTGCGTAATCTGGCCCGCTACATACTGGAGCGTGCGCAATGAGTGTTTCGGAAAAGATCGAACCGGGAACGGCTGCTCCGGCCGTGAAGCCCGAGGCCGAGACGGCCCGGGCGTCGTTGCTGGAGACGCTGCCGCTGCCCTCGGGCGTGCGCGATCTGGGGGTGGACGATCTGGCGCGGTTGGCTCAGGAAATACGAGGTCTCATGATTTCCACGGTATCCAGGACCGGCGGGCACCTCGCGCCCGGGCTCGGCGTGGTGGAACTCACCCTCGCGCTCTACAAGGTCTTCAATCCCGCGCACGACCGCTTCGTCTGGGATGTGGGGCATCAGGCCTACGCCCACAAGATCCTCACCGGCCGTGCCGGACGTTTTGGGACGCTGAGGCAATTCGGCGGCGTCTCGGGATTTCCCCGGCCTGCCGAAGCCCCCGAATACGATCATTTCGGCGTGGGTCATTCCTCCACCTCGATTTCCGCAGCGCTTGGCATGGCCGTGGCCCGGGACCTGAAGGGGGAGGCGCGTAAGGTTCTGGCCGTGATTGGCGACGGCTCTATGACCGCCGGGCTGGCCTACGAGGGCCTGAACCAGGCGGGCGGCATGGAGCGCGACCTGATCGTGGTGCTCAACGACAACGAGATGTCTATCTCCAAGAACGTGGGCGCCTTGTCGTCGTTCCTTTCGCGCAACCTCTCCACTCCGTGGCTCATGCGCCTGAAGAAAGACTTCGAGCAGCGCATGCGCTCGCTGGGCCGCATCGGCGAGGATTTGGCCAATCTGGCGCGCAAGGGTGAGGATTCTTTCAAGCACTTCTTCACGCCAGGCACGCTGTTCCAGTCTTTCGGCTTCAACTATCTCGGGCCCATCGACGGCCACGACATGAAGGAGCTTCTGCGCATCTTCGAACTGGTCAAGGAACTCGAAGGGCCGACGTTAATCCACGTTCTGACCAAGAAGGGCAAGGGGTACGAACCTGCCGAGGACAACCCGACCTATTTCCACGGCGTGGGCTGTTTCGAGCCCGAGACCGGTCGGGCCAAGAAGTTCGCGGGCTGCGTGTTGCCGTCCTACACCGAGGTCTTCGGCAACGCCTTGTGCGAACTGGCCACGGCCGACCCGCGCATCGTGGCCATCACCGCCGCCATGCCCGAGGGCACAGGGCTTTCACGCTTCGCCGAGAAGCATCCCGAGCGTTTTGTGGACGTGGGCATCTGCGAGCAGCACGCCGTGACATTCGCGGCCGGGCTGGCCCGCGAGGGGTTCAAGCCCGTGGTGGCCATCTACTCCACGTTTTTGCAGCGCTCTTACGACCAGATCGTGCACGATGTCTGCCTGCAAAACCTGCCCGTGACCTTCTGCCTGGATCGGGGCGGGCTGGTGGGCGAGGACGGGGCCACGCACCACGGGGCTTTTGATATGTCCTACCTGCGCCACATCCCGAACATCATCGTCATGGCCGCCAAGGACGAGGCCGAACTGCGAGATCTTCTGGCCACGGCCATGGCGCACGACGGCCCGGCGGCCCTGCGCTATCCGCGCGGCGTGGGCGTGGGCGCGGACTGTTCGGACCGGGCGCGCGTCCTGCCCGTGGGCAAGGGCGAACTGTTGCGCGACGGCCGTGAACTGTGCGTGCTGGCCGTGGGCAGCCGCGTCTATCCGTGCGTCGAGGCGGCCGAGGAACTGGAGCAGGAGCAGGGCCTGAAAATCGCGGTCTTCAACGCCCGCTTCATCAAGCCCCTGGATGAGAAGGCCATTTTGGAGTTGGCCAGGCGCTTCAAGGCCATCGTCACCGTGGAGGAGAACGCCCTGGCGGGCGGATTCGGCTCGGCGGTGCTGGAACTTCTGGCCGACAAAGACGTACTTTCGGGCCTCACGGTCAGGCGGCTCGGGCTGCCCGACCACTTCGTCGAACACGGCACGCAAAAGGAGCTTCGCGTCAGCCTCGGGCTGGACAAGGGCGGCATCAAGCGCAGCCTGCTCGAAATGGAGGGGAAGTGAGGAGGGGCAGTCGTTGGCGAGGCGCTTGCCTCTCGGTATGCGAGCATGGCCTACGACGCGCTACAAGCAAGAGGGAAGATGCGCTTGATATCCTGGAACGTCTGCTCGTGAAGGCGAAGGACACATGAGAAGCTGCACCCTTGCCGAACTCGAAGCCGCTGCTCGGGCGGCCCGGCTGGAGCGTTTCCGGCGTGGAGAGCCAGAGCCGGGCAAGGCGCGGACGCGCCCCCGTTCGCCGGAAAAGATCGAACTGCTCTACAAGCGCTTCAAGGACCGCCTCAAGCGCTATCCGCCCTACAAGGACGCCGACGGCTTCTGGGTCTTTCCGCACCTCACGGCCTGACAGTCTGTCGGATGAGCGCCATCTGACGCATCACGGCGAGAAATCCAACGGTCGACTGACCGGGGAGCATTTGGCTGGCCCTTGGCCGCTAGCGCCCTTCCTTCTTCATCTCTTCTTCGCGCAGGGCGCGGCGCAGCACCTTGCCCACCAGGGTCTTGGGCAGTTCGGCCCTGAACTCCACCTCGCGCGGAACCTTGTACGCGGCCAGCTTCTGGCGGCACCAGGCCAGCACCTCGTGCCGCGCCAACTCCTCGCCTTCCTTCAGAACCACGAAGGCCTTGATGACCTCGCCCCGCGTGCGGTGCGGGATGCCCACGGCCACGGCCTCCTTGATCTTGGGATGCTCGTAGAGCACCTCGTCGATCTCGCGCGGATAGACGTTGTAGCCGCCGGTGAGGATCATATCCTTCTTGCGGTCAACGATGAAGAAGTAGCCTTCCTCGTCCATGACCGCGATGTCACCGGTGTAGAGCCAGCCGTTGCGAAGCGTGGAGGCCGTCTCGTCGGCGCGGTTCCAGTAGCCCTTCATGACCTGAGGGCCGCGCAAAATGAGTTCGCCCTCCTTGCCGGGCAGCAAAGGCTCGGGGCCGCCGCCGACCATGTCCACCACCCGCGCCTCGGTGTCCGGGAAAGGCAGGCCGATGGAGCCTTCCTTGCGGCGGCCGCCCAAGGGGTTGAGGTGCGTCACGGGCGAGGCCTCGGTCAGGCCGTAGCCTTCCACGATCTCGGCCCCGGTGATCTCCTTGAAGCGGCGTAACAGTTCGACCGGCATGGGCGCGGAGCCCGAGACGCAGTAGCGCAACGAACTCCAGTCGGTGCGGGCGAAGTCCTTTTGCTGCATGAGCGCGAGATAAAGGCTTGGTGCGCCCGGAAATATCGTGGGTTTCAGGCGGTTGACCTCGCCCAGGACCTCCTTGGGATCGAAGCGCGCCAGCGGGGCCAGGGTCGCGCCCACGGAGATGGGGAAGTTGAGGCAGACCGTGAGGCCGTAGACGTGAAAATAGGGCAGGATACCGAGGAAAACTTCGGGCTTTACGCCCACGGCATGCAGGATGGCCCTGATCTGGGTGACGTTGGCCACGAGGTTGGCGTGGCTGATCATGCAGCCCTTGGAGACGCCCGTGGTGCCGCCTGTGTATTGCAGCAGTGCGAGGTCCGAATGGGGCAGGATGGATTTCTCCGAGTAGCGTTCATTTCCCCGCAGCAGGTCCTTGTAACGCAGCACGCGCACGCCGTCGTAGGGCACTGTGACGCTGCGCTTCTCGCGCCAGAGCTTGAAGCGGGCGAGCCAGTTGAGCGGAAAGCCCAGGGCGTCGGGAATCGACGTCACCACGGCCGTCTCCAGGCCGAGTTGCTCCCACAAGGCCGCGATCTTGGGCCAGAGCAGATCGAGGACGATGATCGTCTTGCACTGCGCGTCGGGGATTTGGTGACGCAACTCGTGCTCCATGGACAGGGGGTTGACCATCATCGCCACGGCCCCGGCCTTGAGCACGGCGAAGTAAGCCACGATGGTCTGGGGGAGGTTCGGCAGCATGATCGCCACGCGATCGCCCCGGCGCACGCCTCGCGCTCGTAGCGAGTGGGCCAGCACCTCTGCCCGCCGCCTGAGTTCGGCGTAGTTCAGGCGCACGTTCTTGAAGATCAGCGCTATGTTGTCGGGCTTCTCCTCGGCCGTGCGGTCGAGGAAGGCGAAGGCCGAGATGTTTTCGTAGTCCAGGCGCGGCGGGACTTCCTGGTCGTAATGGGCCAGCCAGGGGCGGTCGGCGTCGATCATCGTCACTTCCGGAGAGGGGATTTCGGGCGGTTGTAGTCGGCATTGCCTCGACTGGCAAGCAGGAACGCCAGGCTGCTGAAAAAGCCCATCTGCCGCGTTGCCGCGAAAGCGCCGACCCCTCACGTATTGGCAATACGCGTCGGTCCCAGCGTTGTCTTGCGCCTTGCATCCGGCGCTTTTTCAGCAGCCATGAGAAATGGCGGCGTCGATCTCCTTGTCTTGACCCGTTTCGGATTTGACCGCACACTTCGTCAAGGTCTGCAAGGAGGTCGGCCATGTCGCAAATCGGCATAGAAAAAGGACTTTCGCTTCAAGAGGCAAAGCGGCGCGGGGTATTCGCCTGGCCCACGTGGGAATGCGCGGCCAGCATCTTTCCCTGGACCTACGACGCCGACGAGGAATGTTACCTGCTCGAAGGACGAGTCGAAGTCACGCCCGAAGGCGGGGAGCCCGTGAGCTTCGGCGCGGGCGACTATGTGCGCTTTCCGGCGGGCATGTCCTGCACTTGGCGGGTCATCGAACCCGTGCGCAAACACTACGTCTTTCGCTGAGAGTGGTCGAAGATACGACTGGGCGGCGTTACAGAGGCGTCTTGGAGCGCATGATGATCTGCGAAAGTCCCAAGGTTGCGAGCTTTTCCCGCATTCCGTGCGTTTCCTCGGCCGTGCCGATGAAGCGCACGAGCACACGATGCCAGGTGCGCCCGTTGATCTCGCTCGCCTCGGTGGAGGCGGAAAGGCCGAGTCCCTTGATGCGCTCTGACAGCGCTTTGGCCTGGGCCTGATCCGAGAACGAGGCCACTTGGTAGATGTAGGTGAACCGTTCCTGGGATTCCTGCTGGGGCGGAACGGGCGCGGGCGCGGCCGGCTTCGGCGCGGAAGCCGGGGCCGACTGGGGGGCGGGTGTCGGCTGCTGCGCGGGTGTTTGTGCCTGAGCCTGCTGCTGGGTGGGCGTGATGGTTTTCTCGGCGGGCTTCTCTGCCTGAGGCGCGGGCCGTTTCGCCGGTCGTTCGGCAGCCTTGGCGGTGTTTTCCGGCGGCTTGGAGAGCGTGTCCAGGTACGACAACTCCTCTGGCCTGAGCACGCCCTGGGGAGCGGGCTTCGGGACTGTCTGAGGCATGGGCATGATGCGCGCGATCTCGGGCACGGCCTGCTCGGGCTTATAGCCCCGGCCCACGACAATGCCGAGCGCGAAGGCCCAGGCGACCACGAACACGGCCAGCACGGACAGGGCCGTGGCTTTGCCCAGGCTCAGATGCACGGTCACGCTGCGCGGCGCGTTCGGGTCCTTGGTCGTCCGAGCCATATTCGTCCTACATCCGGTCAGGAGCACTCACGCCAAGAAGCGCGAGGCCGTTCGCGATCGTCTGGGCCACGGCCCGAAGCAGCGCGAAGCGCGCGTTCGTCAGATCGGGGGCCGAGGCGTCCAGCACTTTGTTGGCGTTGTAATAGCGATGCAAAAGCCCGGCCAATTCCATCAGGTAGTAGCTGACGTGGTGCGGCGAGAGGCTCTTGGCCGCCGCCTCCACGGTATCGGGCCAGCGTTCCAGGATTTTCAGCAGGTCGAGGTCGGCCTCGGTGTCCAAAAGGGCTAGGTCAGCCGAGGCGGGGTCGAGCGAAAGGCCCGTCTCCTCGGCCTTGCGACCCACTGAGGCGATGCGCGCGTGGGCGTACTGCACGTAGTAGACCGGGTTGTCCATGGACTGCTGCTTGACCAACTCCAGGTCGAAGTCGAGCTTGCTGTCCGACTTGCGCGAGAGGAAGATGAAGCGGGCGCTGTCCGCGCCGACCTCGCGCACCACGGCGGAAAGCTCCTCGAACTCGCCCGCGCGGGTGGACATGGCCACCTGCTCCCCGCCGCGCAGAAGGTTCACGAGCTGCACCAGGATGATCTGCAACTGCTCGCGATCCTTGCCCATGGCCTGGACCGCGGCCTTCATGCGCGGGATGTAGCCGTGATGGTCCGCGCCCCAGACGTCCACGACCAGGTCGAATCCCCGGCGGAACTTGTCCAGGTGGTAGGCGATGTCCGCGGCGAAATAGGTCAATTCGCCCGTGGATTTGCGCAGCACGCGGTCCTTGTCGTCGCCCAGGCGTGAGGTGGCGAACCACAGCGCCCCGTCCTGCTCGTAGAGGAAGCCGCGCTCGTCGAGGAAGGCGAAGGCCTCCTCGACCTTGCCTGCGGCGTGCAGGGTCTTCTCGGAGAAGAACACGTCGTGGCTGACGCCGAAGTCGGCCATGTCCTTCCTGATGCCCGCCATGATGGCTTCCATGCCGTGGCGGTAGCAGATGTCCGTGGCCTCATCGAGGGGCATGTCGAGCAGGGCGCGGCCGTGCTGTTCCATGACCTCGCGGGCGTGTTCGACGATGTACTCGCCCTTGTAGCCCTCATCGAGGAAAGGCAGGTCCGGGTCGAAAAGCTGCTGGTAGCGGCGCAGGATGGACGAGCCGAGCAGGCGCATCTGCAATCCGGCGTCGTTGATGTAGTATTCGGTGCTGACGTCGTAGCTGGCGAAGCGCAGGATGCGGGCCACGGAATCGCCGATGGCCGCGCCTCGACCGTGGCCGATGTGCAGCGGTCCCGTGGGGTTTGCCGAGACGAACTCGACCTGGGCCTTGGTTCCCGCGCCGGTGGGGACCCGGCCGTATGTCGGCCCGGCGGCCAGAATTTCGGCCACGGTCTTCTGCCAGAACGAGGGCGCCAGGGTGATGTTCAAGAAGCCTGGTCCGGCCACGTCCACGGCCGCGATGCCGTCCTGGGCGCGGAGAAGCCCGGCGGCCTCCTCGGCGATGGAGCGCGGCGGCCTGCCCGCCTCCTTGGCCAGCAACATGGCCGCGTTGCAGGCCAGGTCGCCGAACTTCCTGTCCTTGGGCGGCTCGATCACCGCGCGTTCGGGCATGGTCAGACCCATGGCGGCAAGCGCCGTGGCGACGGCCTCGCGGCAGAAGGTGGTCGCGCGCATCAGGCGACCTCCGCCGTGAGCGCGGCCATGGCCTCGGGATCGGCGTAGAAGCCGCTCGCGGCCTCGCGCTCGCCCAGGATGGCGGGCAGCATGCGCGTGAGCACGCCCTTGGGGCCGCACTCCACGAAACGCCGCGCGCCGATCTCCCACATGGCCTCGACGCTGTCGATCCACAGAACCGAGGAGGTCATCTGGCGGCCCATGGCCTCGCGTATCTCGGCGCCCGTGCGGGCCGGGGCGGCCGTGGCGTTCATGACCACGGGGAAGGCGGGATCGTTGATGGAGGCCTTGCCAAGCGCCCTGGCGAATTCGGCCGCGGCTTCGGCCATAAGCGGCGAGTGGAAGGCTCCGGACACGGCCAGGGGCACGGCGCGGGCCTTGCGCTCTTTGGCCAGGGCGGATGCGGCCTCCACGGCCTCGCGTTTGCCCGAGATGACGAACTGCGCGGGCGTGTTGTAGTTGGCCACGCGAAGCTCCAGGCCAGTCTTATCGCGGGCCAGCGCGACCATCTCCTCGGCCCCGGTTCGATCGACCTTGAGCAGGGCGGCCATGGCGCCGGTTCCGTCGCCCGCCTCGGCCATCAGGCGGCCGCGCACGGCGACGAGTTCGAGCACGTCGTCCACGGAGAGCGCCTTGGCGGCGGCCAGGGCGGCGAACTCGCCAAGCGAATGTCCGGCCGCGGCCAGGGGGGAAATGTATCCGGCAAGGCCCAGGTAAACGCTCAGGTTGACCACGGTCAGGGCCGGTTGCAGGGTGCGGGTGTCGGCCATGTCGGCCTCCTCGCCCTCCCAGTAGATGGCTCGAAGATCATGGCCGCTGATGCGCTCGGCCTTTTTCCAGAGGTCCATGGCCTGGGCGTCGGCCTCGGCGATGGCCCGGCCCATGCCTTTCTCCTGGGACCCTTGGCCCGGAAAGAGAAGGGCGCAGGATATGCGGTCGCTCACGTGTGCTTGCTCCTTTGCTGTTCATCAGGTAGGCGTCGGCATCGCCGACGTCCGTTCGTCGTGCGAGCGGGAATAGTGGATTCCCGCCTCCCTTTCAAGAGGTAGCGCAATGTCCAAAAAAACGGGAGAATCCGTTCCTCCGGACCCGGCCGCGGTCGCCGCGCGGGCCGCCGAAGCGGGGCACCGGCTCGCTCCCGGGCAGGCCGAGGCGCTGGCGCTGTATCTCGAACTGCTCATGCAATGGAACGCGCGCATGAATCTCGTGGGCGCGCGCACCTGGGAGCAGGCTTTCGACGATCTCGCGGCTGACTCCCTGCATCTGGCCGCGTTGCTGCGCGATCTTACGGCCTCGGGAATCCTGCCGGCCGAGCCATTGTGCCTCGATCTCGGCGCGGGGGCCGGACTGCCCGGCATCCCGCTACGCATCGTCTGGCCCCATGGAATCTATCATATGATAGAGCCCCGGGAAAAGCGCGCCCTTTTTCTGGGCGTAACTTTGGCCCGGCTCGGCCTGTCTGGCACGCACGCGATTCGGGCCAGGGCCGAAGACTTGCCCGAGCCACTTCGCCGTGCCAATCTCGTCGTTTCCCGCGCCTTCATGCCCTGGCGTGACTATCTCGCTCTGGCGAAAGGGCTGCTCGTTCCTGGCGGCGTCTGCCTGGTCATGGCCCTGGACGCGTTCGAGGACAAACCGCCTGAAGGTTTCGCGCTTGTGCGTCAGCAGGCCTACGAGGTTTTTCCGGAAGGCGTGGCCCAGAAGCGCTACTTCTGGTGTTTCACACCCGAGAGCGTTTCCAGGTAGCTGTCCTTGAAAATAATGCGCGTGGCCGTCTCGTCGGCCAGTTCGGCCACGTCCATGAGTTCTTCGAGGAACTCCAGGATGGCGTATTTTTTGTTCTGCGAGCCGTCGGCGAAGTCCGCTTCGAGCTTGCCGCTCTCGATGTATTCCCTGAGAGTGGCGAGGTATTCGGGGTTCAGCATCGTGGGTGTCTCCTGAGCGGGTCGGCCTAGTGGCGGCCCGACGGGGAATATGCCATGGGCTGTCTCCGGGGTCAAAGCTTGTTGGCCAGACTGTCCCAAAAGCACCATCTGCCGCGCTGCCGCAAAAGCGCCGGACCCTCGTGTATTCTTTGATACACGTCGGCCCCGGCGCTTTCTTGCGCCTTGCATCTGACACTTTTTGAACGGCCTGGAAGAAAATTATCAATCATCTCTGCTGTTCTGGGGTTTCTCGAACAGGCTGCGGAGAAGTATTTTTCAGGGAGTTCTCAGGCGTTGTGGTAGGGGATGTTTCGCCAGATGGCCACGGCCCGCCAGATTTGCTCGGTGAGCACGACGCGGGCCAGTTCGTGCGGCAGGGTCATGGGGCCAAGCGACAGCGTCAGCCGCGCGCGTTCGCGCACGGACCCGGACAGGCCGTAGGGGCCGCCGAGCACGAACACGGGTTCAAGGCCCGTCTCCACGATCTCGCGCAATAAACGCGAGAATTCCATGGAGGACATGGCCGCTCCCCGCTCGTCCAGGCAGACCACGGCGGCGCGGTCCGGCAGCCTGGCGAGGATGGCCTCGCCCTCCAGGCGGACGCGCTCCTCGGCCGGAAGGGACGCGGGCGCATCGCGCAATTCCTCGGCCGCGAGCCGGAAGTGGCGCGAGAGCAGCTTTTCGTAGTGAGCCGAGGCCGTCTTCCAGTGCGGGTTCTTCAGACGGCCGATGCAGATCAGGGTGATTCGTTTCATGGTCCGTTGGCGGTGGACCCTAGCCATACAGAGCCCGAGTTGTCAAAGCGCCTGCCATCACGTAGATGCAACGAAAGCATTCGTTTCAACGGAAGTCCCATGCACGCTCGTTTCCCCGACACCTTTCCCGCCGCGTTGCGGCTCTTGCCCGCGCTGCTGCTGGCCGTTTGCCTGCTCGTCCCTTCGGCCGCTCTGGCCCAGAAGCTCATCTTGGATAAGCTGGTCTTGGATAACCATGCTGGCGCCGTGACCGTGCGTTTTGGCATCCATATCGACGACATCTCCAAGATCGAAAATGAGCTCAAGAACGGCGGTGAGATGGAGCTTCGGATCAAGGCCATGCTCTCGCGTCGCCGCACTGGCTGGCTGGCCGCGGACCTGGCCGACAAGGAACTGGTCGGGGCTCTGGGCTACGATCCGTTGACCAGAGAGTTTCACGTGGTCAGGCCGGGCGCTGACAAGCCCGTCAAGGGAGGCGAACTCGGCCCCTTGATGAGCAGGGTATGGGGCGACGTTTCGCTTGAGCTCATCCCCTGGGAAAGCCTGGAGCGGGGCAAGGAGTATGTTCTGGACTTCGAGATGCGCCTGGCCCGCACGGACGTTCCCGGTTGGATCAGAACCACCCTGTTTTTCGTTTCCTGGGACGTCATCGGCGTGACCACCTACAGGCTCGACTTCACCTACTGAGACGGCGGGACCGTTCATGACCAACCCCGGATCAGGCGATAACGAGCCGCGGCGCGAGAACGGGGCGTTCGAGGTTGAACCGATCCGGGTGAGCGGCGACTCCACGCGCGAGCGCAAGCGGCGGCAACGCGAGTTGTGGCTGGCCTTTTTCGGTGCGCTTCTTATCATCGGCCTGACCTGGGCCGAACTCAAATACATCGGCGTTGATTCTTACCTTTTCCTGCCGCTTTTCAATTTCAATTTCGTCCTTTTGGCTGTCATCCTCTTCGTGGTCATCAGGAACATCGTCAAACTGCTGCTCGAACGAAAGCGCCGCGTGCTGGGATCGCGCCTGCGAACGCGTCTGGTTCTGGCCTTCATGATCCTGACGCTCGCGCCCACGCTGCTCATGTTCTTCATAGCCGTGCAATTCGTGCGCACAGGCATCGACTACTGGTTCCAGACCAAGATCGAAGGCTCCATGGAGCAGTCCCTGGAACTTGGCCAAGACGTCTACGTGGTGCTCAAGGAACGGCCGCGCAGGGTGGCGGTGAGCATCGAGGCGGACATCCGAACCCGGCGTTTTGCATGGGGCGGCACGGGCATGGGGCAGCTCATGGTGGAGAAGAAGTCTCAGCTCGGCTTGGGCTTGCTTGGCGTTTTCACCCCGGAGCTCACGGAACAGAACTGGCACATGGACCCCGAATTCGAACCGGCTTGGCGCGAGTTCCGCGACTCAACGGACTGGTGGCAGCTCGGCGAGGAAGACACGGCCTACGCGACCATCCTGCGCGGGGTGTATCAGGATGTAGTCATCTGCGCCCTGCCCGTGGACAAGGGCAAGACGGGTTTTCTCGTGGTCGGCGAGGGACTTGGCTCCAACATGCTGGAAAAGATGGACCGCGTGGTGCGCGGTGTGGAGGAGTACCAGACGCTCCTGACCTTGAAGGACCCATTAAAGCTGGCCCTGTATCTGACCATGGGCTTGATGACGGGCAGCATCGTGCTCGGTTCCATTTGGTTCGGTTTCCGTCTGGCCAAGGAGATATCCGCGCCGGTGCAGGCGCTGGCCATCGGCACGCAGCGCATCGCGCGCGGCGATCTTTCCGTGCGGCTGGAAGACAAGTCCACGGACGAGCTCGGCTTCCTCGTGCAGTCCTTCAACCGCATGGCCGAGGACCTGGAAGAGGGCCGGGAACGGCTGACGCGCGCCAACCAACGCTTGAATCAGCAAAACCTGGAGCTTGCCGCGCGCGGTTCCTACATCGAGGCGCTGCTCAACAACATCGCCGCAGGCGTCATCTCTCTGGACAGCCAGGGCCGCGTGAACACGGTCAACAAGGCGGCCGAATCCATGCTCGGCCTGGACGCGCGCTCCCTGGTCGGACAACGGCCCCTCGAAGCCCTGGTCGGCGAGCACCGTCGTTTGCTGCGCCAGCTTCTGGACATGGCCGCCTCCGGCACAGCGGGCCAGTGGCAGGAGCAGATCACGCTGACGCTGGGCAGCCGCGAGATGAAACTTCTCGTGAACGTGGTGGAACTGAAGCTGCCGGACGGAGCGAGGGCCGGGCTGGTGGCCGTGTTCGAGGACATCACCGAACTTGAGAAGATGCAGCGTGTTGCCGCTTGGCGCGAGGTCGCCCGGCGCATCGCGCACGAGATCAAGAATCCGCTCACGCCCATCAAGCTCTCGGCCCAGCGCCTGGAAAAGCGTTTCGGCTCCACTTTGAGCGATCCCGTGTTTCTCGAATCGATCCGACTCATCGTGCGCCAAGTGGAGAACATGCAGGCCATGGTCCAGGAGTTCTCGGCCTTCGCCAAACTGCCCGAGGTGGTGCTCAGGCCCGGCTCGCTGACCGCGCTCCTTGAAGAGGTTCGCGCCATGTTCGCCACGAGTCACGGAGGCATTTCGTGGACGCTCGACGTCTCGCACGACCTGCCAAAGGTCCGGTTCGACGCCGAGGGGCTGCGCAGGGTGCTCGTGAACCTCCTGGGCAACGCGGCCGAAGCCCTGGAAGGCAACGGAGTGGTCGAGATCGCGGCCGCTTTTGATCCCATCCTCAAACTCGTGGTCATCGAGATCCGCGACGACGGCCCGGGTCTCACCGAGGACGAACGGTCCCGCGTCTTCGAGCCTTATTTTTCGCGTAAAAAGGGCGGCACGGGCCTTGGATTGACTATCGCCCGGAGCATCGTCAGCGACCATCACGGCTTCCTGCGCGTCCGCCCGAACCAGCCGCACGGCAGCATTTTCGTCATCGAACTGCCTGCCGCCTGAGCGAAGATGCCGGCTTCGCCGTGACACCACGACCGAAAACGGTTAGATGATTCGAAGATCGAATCTCTGACCGGAGGTCAGCCATGCGGGTCATCATAACGGGAGGCACCGGGCTCATCGGCAGGCGGCTCACGGAGTCGCTTCTGTCCGACGGAGCGGAAGTGATCATCCTTTCGCGTTCCGTTACGCGCGTCCAAAGCCTCTTCGGCGGAAAGGCCAGCGCGGCCCTGTGGGATGGCAGGAGCGCCAAGGATTGGGGGCAGCTCGTGGACGGGGCCGACGCGGTAGTCAATCTGGCCGGAGCGGGCCTTGCCGACAGCCGCTGGACTCCCGAGCGCAAGAAGCTCATCCTCGAAAGCCGGGTCAATGTCGGTAGATCCGTGACCGAGGCCATTTCCCGTGCCTCGGTCAAGCCCAAGGTGCTCGTACAGGCCTCGGCCGTGGGCTATTACGGTCCGCGCGGGCTTCCCGCGGTAGACGAATCAGCGCCGTCGGGCGATGGATTCCTGGCCGAAGTCTGCCGCGCCTGGGAACCCTCCACCGAAGCAGTGGAAGAGATGGGCGTGCGCCGCGTGATCATCCGTACGGCCGTGGTCATGGCCGAGCATGGCGGTGCGCTGGCGCGCATGCTGCCCATTTTTCGGCTTGGCCTCGGTGGTCCGCTCGGCGACGGGAGCCAGGGCTTCCCCTGGATTCACCTTGACGACGAGGTGGGCGCGATCAGGTTTCTCATGCAGCGCGAGGAGTCGCGCGGGGCCTACAATTTGGCCGCGCCCGAAACCGTGGACAACCGCGCCTTCACTCGTGCCCTGTCCAAGACGCTCGGGCGTCCGGCGGTCCTCGGCGCACCGCCGTTCGCGCTCAAACTCCTGTTCGGCGAAATGGCCCAGGAGGCTCTGCTGTCCGGGCAGTTCGTACTGCCCCGCCGCCTCACGGAAGATGGGTACACCTTCAAACATCCAGTCTTGCTCGCGGCGCTTGAGGATTTGCTGCGGAAGGCTTAGACAAGGGCTTGGCCCAAAACATCCGGGGCGGCGGGAGCCGAAGGAGAGCATCGGGCGTGACACAGCAAGTCGGCGCGCGCATCTTGGTCGTGGAGGACGAAGCCATCGTGGCCCTGGACATCCAGAGCAGGCTTCGCAACCTCGGCTATTCCGTGGCCAGGGCCGTGTCTTCGGGCGAGGCGGCCATCGAGGCCGCGCGCGAGTTGCAGCCGGACTTGATCCTCATGGACATCATGCTCGAAGGCGAGGTGGACGGTATCACGGCGGCGGGCCACATCCGCGAGCGCCAGCAGATCCCCATCATCTACCTCACTGCTTATGCTGACGAGCAGACACTGCAACGGGCCAAGGCAACCGATCCCTTTGGCTACATCATCAAGCCTTTCGAGGACCGGGAACTGGCCATCAACATCGAAATGGCCCTGTATAAGCACAGGCTCGACCGCAAGCTGCGCGACAACGAGCGCTGGCTGCACACGACGCTGCACAGTATCGGCGACGGCGTGGTGGCCACGGACGCCGAGGGGCGCATCACCTTCCTCAACGCCGAGGCGGTGAAGATGCTCGGCACGGAAGACAGCCGTGCAGTTGGCCGAGAACTCGACGCGGTGTTGCATTTCTTCGACGAGATCGGCGGTGAACTCGTCCTGGACATGGCGGGCCGTGCGATCCGCTCCGGGGCGCAGCCCGAGGTGCGCGGCGACCTGATGCTTGTCGCCCAGAAGGGGGAGCGAGTGCCCGTGCAGGTCAGCATCGCGCCCATCTCTCGCGGCGACGGCGGCGTCATGGGGTCGGTGCTCGTGATCCGCGATGTTTCGGGGCGCCGTCAGGCCGAGATGGACCTCAAACGGACGGTCAACCAACTCAGGCTGACCGTGAAGCAGACCGTGAATGCCTTGGCCATCACCTCGGAAAAACGCGACCCCTACACGGCCGGACACCAGCAGCGCGTGGCTCAGCTCGCTTGCACCGTGGCCGCCGAGATGGGTTTGGACGAGGACATGATCGAGGGCATCCGGGTGGCCGGGCTGTTGCACGACATCGGCAAGATCTACGTGCCCGCAGAGATACTCTCCAAGCCCGCACGGCTGACCACCATGGAGATGGGGATCATGAAGACCCACTCCGAGGTGGGCTACGATATCCTGAAGGAAGTGCCCTTTCCCTGGCCCGTGGCCGACATCGTGCTCCAGCATCACGAGCGCATGGACGGCAGTGGTTATCCCAACGGTTTGAGCGGCGAAGAGATGCTGGTTCAGTCGCGCATCATCAGCGTGGCGGACGTGGTTGAAGCCATGTCCTCGCACAGGCCGTACCGGGCCGCGCTCGGCATTGAACGCGCCCTGGAGGAGATCAGCCGCAACAAGGGCAAACTCTACGACCCGGACATGGTGGACATATGTCTTCGACTCTTCCGCAACGGATTCCAGTTCCAAAGCGTCTGAGGAACAGGGGGGCTTCCCCGCTTCCGCTTCTCGCGCTGTGCCTTCTTCTTCTTATGCCCGCGTTGCAGGGCTGCGGCCTTCTGGCCGTGGGAACGGTGGCAGGCGCGGGCGCCATGGCCTATCGGGGCTATGAGAGCCGCGAGTTCCACGCCTCGCTCGATGAGGTCGCCGAAGCCTCCCGCCAGGGGGTGCGCTCCCTTGGGCTCTATGTGTTGAGCGAGGATCGCGGCGTCGAAGACGACGGCTCGGCGCGGCTCACCCTGCGTTCCGAGTTCACCGATACCACGCCGTTTCGCATTACGCTCAGGCAAAAGCCTGCGGGCGTGATCCTGGCCGAGGTCTGGGTGGGCAGGATCGGCGATCCGGAGAGGTCACGGCAGGTGCTCGACGCCATTTCCGCTCAGTTCGACGCCCGGAGGGAATGATGGGCCTCGTGCTCGTGGTGGACGACGAAGAGGACATCCGCTACTCGCTGCGCGGCATCTTGGAGGACGAGGGATACGACGTGGTGGAAGCAGTGAGCGCCGAACGGGCGCTCGAACTGGCCTCGGAACAGCGCCCGGACCTCGTTTTTCTCGACATCTGGCTGCCCGGCATGGACGGTCTGACCGCCTTGGATTCGTTGCGCGAGGATCAGCCCGAATTGCCCGTGATCATGATCTCCGGGCATGGCAGCATCGAAACGGCGGTTTCGGCTATCAAGAAGGGGGCCTTCGACTTCATCGAAAAGCCGCTCTCTCTCGAAAAGGTCGTCATCGCGGCTGACAAGGCCATGGAGTTCCGCGAACTCAAGCGCGAGAACACCGCGCTCAAGACGCGCATCCAGGGCGACCAAGTACAGCGCCTGACCGGGACGTCGCCGGTCATCCGCAAACTTTCGGAGCAGATAGAGCGGGTCGCACCCACGGACGCCTGGGTTCTCATCACCGGCGAGAACGGTACGGGCAAGGAGATCGTGGCCCGTATGATCCACGCCCAAAGCCGACGCGCCACGCGGCCCATGGTGGCCGTGAACTGCGCCGCGATTCCCGAGGAATTGATCGAGTCCGAGTTGTTCGGCCACGAACGTGGAGCCTTCACCGGGGCCGACCGTGCGGCCGAAGGCAAATTCGAGTTGGCCGACGGCGGCACGCTGTTTCTCGACGAGATCGGCGACATGAGCCTGAAGACCCAGGCCAAAATCCTGCGCATCTTGCAGGAGCAACGTTTCGAGCGGGTGGGCGGGCGCAAGACCATCACCGTGGATGTTCGAGTCATCGCCGCGACCAACAAGAACCTGCCCGAGGAGATTGTGGCCGGGAATTTTCGTGAGGACCTCTACTACCGCCTGAAGGTTTTTCCGCTGGTCGTTCCGCCCCTGCGCGAGCGGCCCGAGGACATCCGGCTGCTGATCGAGGATTTCGTGGCCAACATGACGCGCGACCACGGCTTTCGTTCCATCCGGTTCACGGACGAGGCCATGACCGTGCTCACCTCCTACCGCTGGCCGGGCAACGTGCGTGAGCTCAAGAATTTCGTGGAACGCATGCTCATCATGTTCGGCGGTCGCGAGGTGGCCCCGGCCGATCTGCCCCCGGAAATCACGCTTGCCGGAGGCGCGGGACGCGAGGACGCGGACATGTCCATCGACGTGACCGGTTTCGCGGCCGCAAGCGATTTGAAGACGGCACGCGCTCTGTTCGAGGCGAGGTTTCTGGAGGCAAAACTCCAAGAGTGCGGGGGCAACGTCTCGCGTCTGGCCGAAATGGTCGGCCTGGACCGCTCCTCGCTCTACCGCAAGCTCAAGACCTACGGCATTCACGCCCCGGATTAACTAGCCGTCCCCACGTTCCACCTGCGGTGTTGCCGTGAAGCAGCGGACGATGCCTGCTAGCCGTCTCGCCATTCGTGGAAGGGATCGTGCTCGCCGTACATGATGTCGAAGACCTCGGCGTACTCGCCCGCATCGCTCATGCGGCCGCGGTAGCGGGCCAGCCCCTGCATGGCCTCGTCGACCTTACGGCCGATGAGGGTTTCATAGCAGTCGATGGCTTCCATCTTGCGGTTCATGGTCTCGCTGATGTTCACAGCGTGGTCGTAACGCGCCAGGGGCGGGGCGATCTCGAAGCCGAAGGCGGTCAGGACGCAGCACGGCTCTCCATCGAGTCCCTCAGTGGTGGGCGAGGCTGCGGCCTCGATGCCCGCACGCACGCAGGACGAGAGTCCGGCGCGGTCGGGCGTGGGATCCTGGGCGGAGAAGGTGAAGATGACGTCGGGACGGTGTTTGCGGATGAGCTTGGCCGCGCGCATCATGGCCTCACGGCCGAACATCTGTGCACCCGGATCAATGAGCAGAAAAGCCACGTCGCCCACGCCCAGAATTTTTGCGGCCATGCGCGCTTCCTTGGCCAGGGCGTTCAGATTTTCTCCGGAGTAGGCGCAGAAAATGTTCACGGCGTTCCACCCCTGGTCGGTGAGCAGGGTCAAGGAACCGCCGCATCCCATGGCGATGTCGCCGGGCGTTAGGCCGAAAGAGAGAACGGTCTTGCTCATGATATCCGCCGGGGAAGCTGTGGGTTGGAAAATTTATCCGCATGGCTTTAGACCGATTCCGGGCGTTATGCAAGTCACGGCGCTTTAGGAACGATTTGGAAAAAGCACAACATTTCACCACCATTGATTGACAATGAAATTCGATTTCAATATAGACGGCTTCGCATGCATGCGACATCCGGCGTGGGGCCGGGTCGCGCGGGCAGAGAGGGGATAGGGCACGGCGTGCGCGGCGCCATCGCCCGCACCCCGCCATGATGAGCAAGGCGGGGGAGTGGTCGTGATCGCACGCTTTATATGCCGTCCTGCCGTTGTTGTCTTTCATACCTGTCATGGAGCGACGGATGACCAGCCCACGAAAGACCGTTCCCCTGCATTCGGCGCGTGTCGTGCAGCACGGGGCCGCTGTATCCGGATCAACACCTGAGCCCTCTGGCGGAGCGTTACTGGGAACACAGACCAGATCGAAGATTCAAGATTGCGTGGCGAGGCAGCCCGGCTCGGCCGGATCGCTTTGTCGCGCGGCATGCCAGACATACGGACCGGTCGCCCTGTCCATGCACGAACTGGCCGAATCGCTCGGCGCGGCCATCGACGCCAAGGATCGGTTCACGCGCGCCCATTCGGACGAAGTGGCCGTGATCGCTGAGATGCTGGCCCTGCGCTTGGGGCTGTCGGAGGCCGAGGCGACCATTGTGCACGTGGCCGGCCATCTGCACGACATCGGCAAGATCGGCCTGCCGGACAGCGTGCTGCAAAAACCCAACTCGCTGAGTCCCGAGGAATGGGCGCTCGTGCGGCGGCACCCGGCCATGGGGCACGACATTCTCGCCCCCGTGGGCTGCCTGTGCGCCTTGGGCGTGCCTGTGATGGTGCTGCACCACCACGAGCGCTTCGACGGTGGAGGGTATCCACACGGCCTTTCAGGCCAAGGCATACCGCTTGGAGCGCGCATCATCGCGGTGGCGGATTCGCTGTCCGCCATGCTTCAGGCGCGGGCTTACCGCGCGCCGATGCGTTTCGACGACGCCATGGCCGAGGTGCGGCGCTGCGCCGAAGGGCAGTTCGATCCGCGAGTGGTCGGGGCGCTCATGGAAATGGCCGACGAGGCCCGCGCGGCCCTGGCCGCCTGCCGCGAGGCCCTTGCGGCGCAAAGGAGAACGGGCTGAACGCATAGGCAGGCGCCTTCAACCCAGGAATACCCCTGCGCCATTCAGTGCTAGGATATTCGTATCTAGTACGCTTTTGCGTACGAAAGTGGGATCCAGTCGGCTTCAGGAGCCGATGATTTTGATCAGCACGCGCTTTCTGCGGCGGCCGTCAAACTCGCCGTAGAAGATGCGCTCCCAGGTGCCGAAGTCGAGCTTGCCGTCGGTGATCGCCACCACGACTTCGCGGCCCATGACCTGCCGCTTGAGGTGCGCGTCGGCGTTGTCCTCGCCGGTGCGGTTGTGGCGGTAGCGATCCACCGGCTCGTGCGGGGCCAGTTCTTCCAGCCATTCTTCGTAGTCGTGGTGCAGTCCGGGCTCGTCGTCGTTGATGAACACCGAGGCGGTGATGTGCATGGCGTTGACCAGCATCAGTCCCTCGCTGATCCCGGATTCCCGCACCGCGTCCTCGCACTGGGGGGTGATGTTCACGAACGCGCGCCGCGTGGGCACTTCGAACCACAGTTCCTTGCGAAACGACTTCATGGCGTATCTCCGTTCGGCCGATGGGTGTACAGTTCCCGGATGCGCTCGAGCCTTCGGCGGTTCACGCCGAAATCCCACCAGCCAAGGCGCGAGGCCGAGCGCAGGTGAATCGTCTTGTTGTACATGTCGAAAAACACGTCCACATCGTCCACAAAGCCAAGAAACGTGCGGAATTCGGCCTGTAAACTGTCTCGACCGCGTGTAATCGTCTTGCCTCCGAGCCGAGCGATGACCACGTCCATACGGTCGAGGGCGCGATTGAGCGGCAGCGACAGCGTGATCGGCTCTACGCGGCGTTCCGGTCGCTCGTGGCCGCTCGACGCGCAGTTGGGGCGTCGGGGGCAGGGCGGCAGGCCGCCTGGTTCGGCAGACGCATCGGGCGGCATGTATCAGGCTCCCTTGCCGGTATGGCAGCACCCCGGCCAGGAGTCAATGATTGCGACGCGCGATTTTATCTCCAGCGAAGGGGCGCCTTCGTGATTACATGCGGCATAAAGTTGTGGTACATGCGCGAACGAGACGACGACAGGGCAAGGAGGTCGCGATGAAGGTCGGATTCATGGGGCTTGGCATCATGGGCGAGCCCATGAGCCTCAATCTGGCCCGCAAGGGCCACGAACTGACGGTTTACAACCGTGAACCCAAGGATATTCCCGAGCTGACCCGCCTGGGGGCTGCTTTTGCCTCCACCCCCCGGGAGTGCGCCCGCAGGAGCGAGGTCGTGATCCTCATGCTCACGGGTCCCGAGGCCTGCGAGGAGGTGCTCTTCGGTCATGGTGGTGCGGGCGGCGACATGCTGGCCGGAAAGACTGTCATCAACATGAGCACCGTTTCCGTCGCCTTCACCCTCGATCTCAAAAACCGTCTGGACGCCCTGGACTGCACCTTCATCGACGCGCCGGTCTCAGGCTCGCGAAAGCCGGCCGAGGACGGCTCGCTGGTCATCCTGGCCGGTGGCGACGAGGCGGATATCGCCCGCTACGAGCCGCTTTTGCTGTGTATGGGCTGGAAGGTGGTGCGCTGCGGTCCGGCTGGCGCGGGCACACACATGAAGCTCGCGGTGAATCAGCTGCTTGCGGTGATGATGGCTGGGCTGGCCGAGATGATGTCCTTCGGCGAGCACGGCGGGCTCGATCCGGAAACCATGCTCGACGTGGTGCTCTCAGGACCGCTCTCGTGCAGCCTGTTCCAACTCAAGCGGCCCATGCTCGAAAACGGCGAGTTCCCCGTGCAGTTCCCGCTCAAACACATGGTCAAGGATCTGGGCTTCGCGGCCGAAGCGGCCGACAGCCTGGGGCTGAAGGCCCCGGCCCTGCACGCCGTGCACGAGGCCTTCATCCAGGCGTTCGAAGAGGGGCATGGCGAGGAGGATTTCGCGGCCGTGCGCACCGTGCTCTAGCAGACCGTTGAAAAAAAGCCTCATCTGCTGCGTGGCCGCGAAAACGCCAAACCCT
>NZ_ATHI01000013.1 GCF_000422245.1 Alkalidesulfovibrio alkalitolerans DSM 16529 | reverse complement strand
ATGTGTGGGATCGGCGCTTTTGCGGCAATGCAACGGCGCTTTTGACGCGACTCGTCAGAAGACCGCTTCGATGACTTCCCAGAGCATCTTGGTGGCGACAAGCAGCAAAAAGACCGCGAAGCAACGCTTGAGCGTCTTGACCGGCAGGGCGTGGGCAAGTTTCGCGCCGTAGGGAGCGGTGAGCACGCTCACGGCCGCGATGCCGATCATGGCGGGCAGATAGATGAAGCCCAGGGCGTAATCCGGCAGTCCGGGCGCTGAGAGGCCGTTGACGATGTAGCCGACGGTTCCGGCCAGAGCGATGGGAAAACCGATGGCGGCCGAGGTGCCGATGGCCTTGTGCAGGGGCACGTTGCACCAGCTCATGAAGGGCACGGAGAGCGTGCCGCCGCCGATGCCCACCAGCGCCGAGACCACGCCGATGATCCCGCCCGCGCCGGTCATCCCGGCCTTGCCCGGCAGTTGGCGCGTGGGCGCGGGCTTCAGGTCGAGCAGCATCTGCGCGCAGACGAAATACAGAAACATGGCGAAAAAGCCTTTGAGGAAGTTGGTGGACAGCGCGGCCGCGAGCCAGGTGCCGCCGAAGGTGCCGATGAGGATGCCCGGGGTGATGGTCGCCACGATCGTCCAGATCACGGCTCCGCGCCGGTGGTGGGCGCGGAAGCTGGAGATGGAGGTGAAGCAGATGGCGGCCAGCGAGGTGCCCAGCGCCATCTTCATGATGTACTCGGGCGGCAGCCCTTGCAGGGCGAAGAGATAGACGAGCGCGGGCACGACGACGATGCCGCCGCCAACGCCCAGAAGACCGGCGATGACGCCGGCGATCGCGCCGAACACGGGATAGATGAGCCAGGTGAGCATTGGGCCTCCGCGCGTACGGCCGGGTGGCGGGAAGCCCTTACGAGAGGAAGTCGCGCCTCGGCCTTGTTTGGTCAAACGATCAGCCGATAGGCCGAAACGCCGTTCAAGTCAAGGCGCGGCGTGTATGCGGTCGCTCCTGGAAACGAAGCGCTGCGATCGACAGCGCGTCGGATGGAATGAATGTGGACGTCAGCCTACCAGACGACCGCGGCCAGCTTGTAGTGGTCGCGCCGCGCGGCCAGGATGCGCCAGTTGCGGCCGCAGGCCTTGGCCCAGTGGTGGAAGGCGGCGAAATCGTCGCGCGGCTGGAAGTCGTCGAAGATCATAACCGTGCCACGCTTGATGACGCGGTTGAGCGTCATGAGCACGTAGAGCGTGGAACTGTAGAGGTCCGCGTCCAGGTGCAGCACGAGCTGGCGCTCGGGCGTGAATCCGGCCAGGAACGGTTCGAGCGTCTGGTTGAACCAGCCCTTGACGAAACTGCCGCGCGGGTCCGTGATGTTCGGGATGGCGCCGTTTTGCGAGAAGGCTCCCTTCCCGCGGTTCCCGGCGTGCCAATCCTCGGGCAGCCCCTCGAAGCTGTCGAAGCCCACGAAGCGGGACTCCGGGCAGGTGTTCAGCGAAAGCCAGTCGCGGAAGCTCTGGCCCCCGGCGACGCCGAACTCCAGATAGTCCACGGGCCGGTTTTTGAGCACATGGTCGTTGACATGGGCGTAAAGCAGGCGACGGTCCTTGTATTCGTAGTCGAAGGCCGGGTAGTCGCCCTGGTGCTCGCGCATGACCTCGGCGTGGATCAGACCGAAATACCCGTGTTCCCACGCGTTCTTGTCGCCGTTCAGGATGAGTCCCACGGCCGCGCCTATCTGTTGTTTGTCGAACATGTTCGTGTTCCCCTGGCTGACGGATGACCGACGCGGAAACGTCCGCGCGCATCTTCCAAGCAAGGAACGTGCCGCCAAGTGGGGCGCGATGGCGCGGCGCCCCGGGCGCAATCAGGGTTTGGAGGCCAGGGCCTGGATGTCGTCCAGATACGTCTGGGCGTTGTTCAGGTAGAAGGCCAGGGCGCGGCTGAACTGTCTGCCGAGCAGGCCGTTGACCAGGAGCAGGCTGATCTCCTTCTCGCGCCTGAGCACGTACTGCGAGAGCAGAAAGGCCTTGCGCTCGTCCTGGCTCATGGCCGCGAGCATCTGGCGCATGACCGTCCTCGCGCGCGGCTGGTACATCCAGAAATGCATGAAGTCCAGGGCGTTGACGATGACGATCTTGTCCAGGTCGCGATGCTCGTAGGACAGCGTCTCGATGATCGTCTCGGGCGATTCGAGGAGCTCCAGCATGTCCTCCTGGGGATAGAGGACCTCCAACAGGGCGTAGGTCTCGTAGACCTGGCGGAACTTCTCGCGCAGATCGCGCCTGCGCAGGGCCATGTTCGCGGCCCTGTCGGCCAGGCCTTCGATGACGCCCGCCACGCAGTCCGAGGCCAGCTTGGAGATGATCGCGGCCCACTTCTGCAGGACGTCGTTCACGGCGGCCACGCCGTAGGCCCCGAGGATGTTCCCGGCCACGGCGTTGAAGAGCACGGCCAGCGGGATGGAGAGGACGCTGCGGAAGAAGTTGCCGTACACGGCGGCGCGGGGCAGGCCGCGCAGGAGGTTGTGGCCCGAGAGATACAGGCCGTTGATCAGCCCCATGACCGCATAGAGCGTGAACGGATCGGTGGCTGTGGTCACGCCGAAGCCCCGCTCCAGAAGGAGCGTCTTGACCAGATAGTCGAGCAGCGGGACGGAGAAGCCGGTGAAGAGCAGCGAATCGGCCAGCCGGTCCCAGCTCACGTAGTTGTTCCAGCGCAAGAGCGGCGAACGCCAGAGTCCGCCGCCGCCCAGCACCGACTGGATGATGTTGCGAAGCCCGGTGATGCCGAACCAGATGAAGGGGCCAAGCCAGGCCAGCACCCACCAGTCCTTTGTCAGGGCGAAGGTCAGGGCGGCCGGGATGAACCCGAGCAGAACCTTGAGCCCGTTCTTCAGATGGCTGTTCATGTAGGTCCAGGAGAAGCCGGGACCCTTTCGCGCCGGCGCGGCCTCGAGCTGGGAGGCCGGAGGGTGGGCGCGCACGCCGCCCAGGGTGAAGACGTTGCCCTTGCCGTCCGGCGCGAGGCTGCATCCCCCCTTGATCCAACTCCGCCTGGCCTCGTGCCCCGGACCGCAGCCGGGAAAGACGCCTCGCAGCAGACGCAGGAAGGCGCCGGCCGCGCCGTTCGCCCGGCGCGGGGTGCAGACGGTCTGGGGCGTGACTTCGAGAAACAGTGGCAGGGGCTTGCGCAACTGGTGGCCGCGACGGCCCAAGGCCCGCCGGGCGCGCGTGGGAAGCGTCTCGGTCACCACCAGCCCCATGCCGTGACGGCGGCCCGATTGCCCCGTGGAGTCCGTGCCGATGCGCACCCTGAGGGTGCGTCTGCGGTAGAAAGCCAGGAAGATAGATATCTGGTCCAGGATGTCCGCCATGCGCGCGTGCGCCTCGCGGCTGCGCGGCGTGTCCTCCTGTTCGAGTTCGTCCATGGCTCGGCGCACGAACTTCTTGAACCGCACGGGGTTGGCGGAGTTTATGATCTCCTGCAACTCCAGGATCGCGGCCAGATCGGCCTGCGCGCCGCGTTCGTGGGTTCGCAGGTTGAAAATTTCCAGGTGGGTTATAGCGCCCCGGCAGTCGTAGAGCAGGAAGAGCACGTCCTGCACGGTCAACCCCGAGAGGTCCAGGGTGATCCAATTGTTCACGTGCAGCGACGCGATGCGCTCGCACAATTCCCGGGCCGTGAGCGAGAGGAGTTCTGGCGCCTCGGCGTTTTCAATGGGAGCGAAGGTGTTTTCGATGTCCGGATTGGCAGAGGGTTGCAGCCAGCGATCGACGATGGATTCCGCATCAACTTCCTCGGGCAGGCCGACCGCGTCGGCTCTTTCTCGGGCCGACTCGCCCCGTGCCTTGTCGATGCGCTGCCCGATGAAGTGGCCGAGGTGGTAGGTGGAGGGCTGCCCCGCGCCCACGTGGGCGGCAAAGCCCTCGTGCGTCAACTCGGGCAGGTCCACGCCGTATTCGCGGCCGATGCGCAGGCGAAGCTCGCGGTTGTACTTGTCGAGCACGCTCCAGACATAGCGCTGCTGGTAAAGCGAAACCTGGCGACCCTGCTCGCAGAATTCGCGCATGGCCGGCTTGCGCAGGAAATCCAGGAATTCGTCGCAATCGGTGAAGCCGCGCGGCGTCCACAGGAGTTTTGCGAAGCGCCCTTGATGCCGCGCTCTGAATTCGACTCCGACCCTGGCCGAGATGTTCATGATCACGGCCGCTTCGAGCAGTTCCTGGGCGGCATCGGGCTGAATGTGGTTGTAGGTCACCACCGTGAGCTTGCGGATGCCCTTGATCCAGGCGTCCATGACCAGGTGCGTGGGCGATTTGCGGCCCTTGGTGTTGGCGTCGTGCACATGGTCGTCGAAGCACATCTGATTCCACTCCTCGGGCATTTCGAGGAGATGGTGCTTGGCGAGCTCGGCACGGATGACCAAGGGCTTGCCTGTCACGGCACGACGGAAATCGTGGGCCAGTTCGAGCTGCCGCCGCGAATGCCCCTTGGCGCGGACGAGTTCCTTCATGATCTGCACGAGCACGCGCGCGGTGTTGATGCGCAGGGCGCTTTCCGGGGCCGAGAGCACCTCGTCGCGAAGGCCACGAAGCGCCGCGAGCCGGTCTTCGGCCTTGCCGCGTTCGAGCGACCCGAGCAGATGGATGACGGCGTAGGCGATGCGCAGCCCCTTGGAGGCGGAGAGCTCCTTGATGCCGTGCGGGTGCAGGTAGGGGGCCAGCAGCCGTTTCCAGGACGAACCGTGGCCGCGCGCGAGCACGTCGTTGACGATGCGCAAAAGCTCGTGATCCTGGGGGTCGAAGAGGATGCCGCCGGGTGCGGTCGTGGGCGCGTCGCTCATGGCTAACTCGCGTGTATCTCTTTTCGCGCTCGCGTTTGTGGTCCGGCAGCCGTATTTGCGTGAACGTATGACCACTCGTTCAATCTAAAGGGCTGCGTCCGGCATCGTCGCCACAAACATGTTATTATTGTAACAAGCTCGGGGTCAACTGCTTTGTGCGGCCGCGCCGGGGTGGGGAAGCGAGCCGCGAGGGCGGCGGAGGGTTCAGGCGAGGGTGTGCAGGCTGCCCGTGAGGTCTGCCACGAGAGAGGCTGTGGCTGGGCGCAGATCGGGGTCTTCCCAAAGGGAGGTGCACAGGTCGCACGGTCCGAGGAAGAGGCGGCCGGGATCGGCAAGTCCTCGTTCGACAAGCATTCCATGAACTCCGGCGGGGCCGCGCCAGGAGAGGATGTTGAGGAGCAGATCGCCGCGCATGTCGTGCAGAAGCGACAGGAGGGGCTCGCGCGTTGCGTCGCCCACGAGGCGTGCCCCTTCGCCGAAGCTGCAACAGGCGTAGAAAAGGCCGTCGTGAGTCACGGCCGGATATCGCAGGACTTTGTCGCAGGCGCCTTGCCAGGCGGCTGCGGGGCGGGACGTCGCATGGTCGCGCGACCGCACGCGGCCCGCGAGGACAAGCGCGCCGCGCGCTTGACGAAGCCTCGGGGAATCAAGGGCCTCTCCGATGACCCGGCGCGTTTCGTCCGGGGGCATGGCTCCGGGGCCGCGGTCGAGGATCTTGAGCACCACGCCGAGTCCGAGGGCCAGGGCCGCGCGCACGGCGTTTCCCACCCGCTCGGGGGGTACGAATTCCGCGTGGAAAAGATCGAGGCTCGTGACATAGGTGGTGAGACCGAGGGAGACCAGGGGAGACAAGCACTTCATGGCCGCGGCCTCGGAGGTTGCGAAGAAGCTGTTGCTGACCAGTTCCGCTTCGAGCCCCAGTTCGTGAGAGGCGTGCAGGGTATCGCGCACGAGGTCGGGAAAAAGCATGGGCTCGCCCCCGGTCAACGAGACGCTGCGAAGGCTTTCGAGCCCGGCCGCCTCGACGAGGTAGCCGCGGGCATCCTTCACGCCCATGGTTCCCCCGGTCGTGGGAGCGCCCAAGACCCCGCAATGGCGACAGGCCGCGTTGCAGTTCCGGGTCAGACACAAAGAGAGTCCGACAGTCTCAACCATGACAGGCCCGTTTCGAGGTGTTCGAATAGTCGTCGAGAAGGGCGGCCAGATGCGGGCGGACGTCGGGGTTGAGAAAGAGATCGACGCATACGTCGCAGGTGGTGAAGTAGCGGTTGCGGGCACGAAGCCCCGGGACCCTTCTCTTAAGTTCGGCCAACACGGCCAACGGTCCTGCCTCGGCCAGGATGCACAGCAGAAGATCCGACCGCATGGCACGCAAAAGCGTTCCCGCGTCCGCGTCGCGCAGGTTCCCGACATGGGCGATGCGCTCCTCGGGGCCGCGCTCGGCGTCGCCGAAGCAGCAGCACGCGTAGAGGTCGCCGCTGGGGGCGAGCGAAGGCGTCGTCTGCACGAATCCGCAAGCGGCATCAAAGGATGCCTCGCAGTCCGTCTCGATGAATTCGTCGTCGGCCAGGAGCCGGGCTGCGCGGCCGACACGGATGGGGCCGAATTCGCGCACGATCACGCCGGAATCCTCGCCGGGCAGGCCGAGAATGCGGGGCGCTTCCTTCTTGGAGATGCTACCGGTTCGCGTGACGACCGTGTTCACGGTGACGAAAAGCCCAAGGTCGAGTCCCGCCTGGACCGCGTTGCGGACGAAGCCGGTCGGGCCATGGTTCGCGTGGAAGCCGTCCAGGCTCACGGTAAGCATGTAGAGCCCGAGGTCCTTCAGTTCGGAGAGGCGGCGGCGCGCAACGCCGGGCGAGGTGGCCCAGAAGGCGTTGGTCACGAGCCCTTGCGGGAGGCCGTGGTGGTCGTGGACATGCCGCATGAGGTCGGTGAGCAGTTCGGGAACCAGGAATGGTTCGCCGCCGGTGTACCCGACCGTGGCCACCTCGTCGGCGGCGACGCAGGCGTCGATGAATCCGGCGCAAGCGTCGAGGGAGGCGGTCTCCTTTCGCTCCGGGCCGCAGTCCGCGATGCAGTGGCGGCAGCGGTAGTTGCAGCGGTAGGTCAGCATCAGATTCAGGTTCAGGGGGCGGGGAGGTGTCATGGGGCGCGTGTCCTCGCAGGGGTGTCGGGTATTTTGGCCGTCAGGGCGCGCAGCGCCCTGGAGAGAGCCTTGCGCACGGGGGCCGTGGCCGAGATGTGGCCGCAGATGTCGCAGTTGCTGGCGAAGGCTTCGGGCAGTTCGATCGAGTCGTCGTGGTTTCTGGCGAGCGCCAGGAGCGCCGCCGGGCCGTATTCGGCCATTATGTTGAAGACCAGGCTTCCCTGGGCCCTGTTCAGGCACTCGGCAAACGAGGAGGTGCGAAGGTCGCCCACCAGGGCCAGCGCGGCCGGGCCGCGCGGGGAGGAGTCGCCGAACCCGCAGCAGGCGAAGACGCGCTCCTCCGGCGTGACCACCATGTTCCGGGTCACGTATTGGCAGGGATTGTTGGCGAAGGAGGCGAGAGGATGCAGTATCTGCTCCTCGGGGCTGATGGCTCTTTGGGCTCTGCCCGTGCGTAGCGGGCTCGACTCCTGTATCCACAATCCCCCCGGCGGCGGGTTGGCCGCGTCGATGCCGAGCATGGCGGCCGCCTCGGCGCGCCGGATGCCCCTGCCGCGCAGCGCAAGGACGTTGACCCCAAGGCGCACGCCGTTGTCCATGGCGAAGTGGGCCACGCGCCGGATGTTTTCCAGCGGGACGAAGGCCAGATGGAATTCGTCCAGGCTGACGATGAGTTCTTCGAGCCCCAGCCTGGCAAGAGGCGCGAGCCGCGCGCGCACCGCGTCGTCGGAGACGGCGAAGGAACAGTTGCTGACCACGCCGCCTGCAAGGCCGCGCGCGAATGCGGCGCTCATCAGGGTCAGCAGGTCGTCGTGGAAGAGGAACGGCTCGCCGCCGGAGTAGGCGATCATGCGCAAGGTGGGCTCGCGCCGGTGCGCCTCGTCGATGAGAGCCAGGGCGCGCTGGATCGACAACTTTCCCCGTCGGCCTGGGCCGCAGGTAAAGCCGCAATGCTCGCAGGCGACGCTGCAGCGCCAGGACAGGAAGAACGTCAGGGTGGAAAGGGGCAGCACTGTTCTTCCTTCACTCAGGCGATCACGGGTTCATGGCCTGGACGCGGCCGATAGTGTTCCAGGAAGCGGCGCTTGCGCCGCACGGTGCCCATGGCCAGCCCCATGCCGTCGTAGAAGTTCTGCTGCGTGCGTTCGCGGTCGGCGAAGGGGGTGTCGATGAACGATCGGGTGTTGATGTCCAGGTCCTCGGCCCGGTGCGGGGCGATGGTAAGTTCGAAGTCGTTCGGCTTGTCGGCGATGGGGGTGCCGGGGAACGGCGTGAGCATATGCACGCCGCATTCCACTCCTTCGAGTCTGCGTATGAGTTCGAAGGTCGCGGCCACGTCCTGGGGCTCCTCGAAAGGCAGGCCCACGATGAAGGAGAAGGACGGCACGATGCCGTGGGCGAGACACATGGCGTAGACCTCTTCCACTCGCTTCGGGGTGTAGCGTCGTTTGAGGCGGGCCAGGATGCGGGGGCTGCCCGACTCGACGCCGAAGAAGATCATGCGGCAGCCCGTCGCGGCCATGCGTTCAAGAAGCTCGGGGGAGATCGTCTCGATGCGCCCCGTGCAACTCCAGGCCGTTTCGCCGCCCATGGCGGCGAGTCCGTCGCACACGGCCATGGCTCGCTCGGGACGAATGGTGAAGCAGTCGTCCGCGAAGGAAAAGTAGGCGGCTTTGTCCCGGACCAGGGTCGCGACCTCGGCCAGGATGCCATCGACGCTGCGTATCCTGGTGCGGCGGCGCCAAAAAGCCGTGGCCGAGCAGTAGATGCAGCCGTACGAGCAGCCCCGGGCCGTGAGCACGCTTCTCGTGTACGTCTCGCCGAGGGGCAGGAGATCGCGGGCCGGGAAGGGCAGCGCGTCGAGATTTTCGACCAGGGGGCGGTCTTTGGTGGTGACCGCCCGGCCCTGTCGCTCGATGCACAGGCCGGGCACGCCATCCAGGGGGCTGCCCACGGCCAGGGCGTCCACGATCTCGGGGAAGGTCAGGTCGGCCTCGCCCACGACGACGGCGTCCACGGCCGGGTCCAGGCAGAGATCGCGGGCTCGAAACGTCGCGGTGTTGCCGCCGAGCAGGGTCGTCGCCTCGGGCAGGGCCTCGCGCACCCCGCGCAGGATATCCAGGGAGGGACGCGAGGAGGCTGCGAAGTTCAGGCTCACTCCCACGACGTCGGGTTTCGTTTCGGCCAGGACGTCCAGCGTCTCCGCCGTGGAGAGGTCGAGGCCGAAGGCGTCCACGAGCCAGACGTCGGCCCTGTCGCGGACCGACGCGGCCAGGTATTCGAGTTGCAGCGGTTCGTCCCTGGCCTGCACGTAACGGCGCGAGGCGGGAGGGTTGATCAGTGCGATCCTCATGCCAGTTCTCCCTTTCCGTGCAGATGGCGAAAGCCGATGTCGAAGCAGTGCGCGACGGCGTCGCAGAATGCGCTTTTGTCCGCTTTCGCGCGATCGAAGAGCATGCAGCCTCCGCCGCACTGCGGCCTGAGCGCGCATGTCGCGCATTCGTCGAGATCGAGAGGGGTACGGCCCCGCCAGGCGCTCAGGGCCGTTTCGTCGAACGCGAGCCGAGGGTCGTAGCGGCCAACGGACGCATCCGGATCGTGGGCCACTTCCGCGCAGAGGTGCACCAAGCCTTCGGGGGTGAAGACGACCTGATTGCGCGCCGCGTCGCAGATGGAGGTCTTTGGCATGGGCAACCGTCCCGAGTGCGCAAGGCTTCTGGCCGGGAGAAAGCCGTCCCAGCCGATGAGATCGAATATCTCCAGGCGCGGCATCCTGTCCGTCAGGCCGAGCAGGGAGGAGAGAAGCTCCGCGCGGCGGCGCAAAAGCCCGTCGCTAACGCCGCAGGCGTCGCGCAAGGGGGCGAGATAGGGCTGGAATCGACGGTTGGCGTACCACTGGCGGTCGATGATCTCCTCGGCGAGCCGGGGGAGCGCAGTCAGGTTCGAACGGTCGACGTTGACCCGCAGCTTCACGCAGGTGTGCCTGTTGGCGAGCAGGGCGTCCATGGCCGCCATGAGCCCGGCGAAATCGCTGCCCACGCGGCGCGCCTCGTGAATCTCGGCCGGGCCGTCTACCGTCACCTGCACCTCGTCCATGCCGAGTTCGTCGAACATCTCCAGGAAGTCGGCCAGATGCGCGCCGTTGGTCGTGACCTGGGTGCGCAACCCCGCCTCGCGACAGCGTTCGAGGATGTGCCGCACGAGCGCCGTGTTCCTGGGCAGCAACGGCTCGCCCCCGAAAAGCTGCACCGTGGCAGGGCCGCCGCCGACTCCTAGGCGTTCGCCCGTCTCGTCCAGGGCGGCCAGGGCGAGATCGGCCTGGCGGGCGCTCATGACGGCATCGCTGGCGGGCGTTCCTTCCATCTGTTTGCGCTGCCAGCAATAGACGCAACGCAGGTTGCAACCGAAGCCGAGGATAAGCACGGCCTGCAACGCGGACGAGGCCATGGCGGACGCGCCGAGCCGTTCGTAAACCTCGCGGGTCGCGCGCGGCTCGTCGATGCCGTCGGGGAGCAGGTAGCGTCGTTCGAGGAGGTAGTTTCGGATGTCCTGGGGGATGTCGGGCGAGACGCCGCCGTTTCCGCTTCGCAAAATGTCGGCCAGGGCCGGGGAGACGATGTCCAGCGCGCCGGAGAGACTGTTTACGAGCAGCTTTTGGCCGTCATCGAGATCGACAAGGCGATTGAACGAGGAAATTTTCATGGGTCCACGCGAGCTGGGCGGGGAATCGTCCCGGCGTTCCCCTCTGCCGGGACTCCTCGAAAGCCCATGCTACCTGATGATGAGGTTGCCGGGCATCTGAACGTCCACGTGCAGATTGTCTTCCTTGATCTTCTGCGTGAGCTTGCTCTTGCCGATCGCCACGTCGCGCGTGACGAGCGACAGCCTCTCGGGCGCAGGGATGCTCACCGAGGACGCGACGGAGGAGAAGGGGCCGGCCACCGACGAGCCGACCGAGGCGTCGACGCAGCAATGATCGGACGCCAGGGCGATGTCAGGGAGTTTTTCTCCCTTGGGGCCGAGCACCTCGCGCAGGACATGATTGATCTGGTCCTTGTTCAGGACGACGTTCAGGTCGCCCCTGATCTTGTTGATGGCCAGGGGAGCTGTTTTCTTCACTGTGCGTGGCATGGGCGGTACCTCTCTTTGGCTTTGTGGTGCGAAGATGCCGCAACGGGTTTACTTGATCCTTGTTCCGGACGGCACGGTGACCTTCACTCCGAGATTTTTTTCGGCGATTTTTTGGGTCAGCTTCCTGGAATCGATGCCGACCTTGTTGACCAGGATCGCCTTGTCCTCGGGAGAAGGAACGCTGACCGACGACGCCACGCCGGTGTAGGGGCCGGCCACGGATGAGCCGACGGAAGCATCGACGCAGCAGTGGTCGGACGCCAGGGCGACATTGCCGAGGTTCTCGCCCTTGGGGCCGAGAACCGCCTTGATGATGTGGTTGATCTGGGCCTCGTTGAGCACGATGTTCAGGTTTCCGCGGATTTTGGTCATCTTGAGATTGTCGGACATGAAAGCCTCCTTTGTTGGTCCCTTCGCCGGGCTGCATGGATTGCGTCCCTGTAGCCGTCTTCAAAGGAAAGCAATAAGCGTGCCCTCTTTTGTTGTATTGTAACATGCCGTAATGTTGTTTTATTATTTTGAACGTGGTTTTGAGTGTGTAAGGGAAAGCATACACTGCGCAGGCGGAAGTACAGGAACAGTGGATTCAGTATTGCTTGTAGAAGTCATGTATTATTGAAAGATAGGCCGTTTTGATCTGGCTCCGCGCGACGTTTTTGTCCGGGACCGCCAAGGGCGGGTCGTGCGTGCGCCCTGAGCAGGCAGCCATTGCGCATTTTTCGCTGCGGGCAGCGGCCATGGTCGGGACACAGGAATCGCGGCGTGTTGCAATCCGTCGTTTTCCGGGTGACAAGCGCGCCATGACGCACGATACGAACGACCGATCGTTTTTCGGTGCGCCGCGTCCGGACGGCGTGCCGCTCGTGCTCGGGCTCGCGGCCGGGTACCACGCGGGCGATGTGCGGCCGTTCCTGCGCTCGCTCGGGGCCGTGGGATTCGCGGGCGAGTGCGTGCTCTTCGTCTCGCCCACCACGCGCGGCACGGACGAGATGCAGCGGCTCGGCGCGCGCATCGTTCCGTTCGAGCGGCTCGCCGCGATGACGCACGTGCCCTACAACGCCTGGCGCTATTTCCTGTACCTGGATTTCCTGCGCGCCGAGTCCGCGCGCCACGGCCGCATCCTGCTCACGGACGTGCGCGATGTGATTTTTCAGCGCGATCCCTTCGCGCTTGCCTGGGAGGACGGGCTGCACGTCATGCTCGAAGACGAGCGGATGCGCGTTGCCGATTGCGAGCACATGGTCCGCTGGACGCTCGGCCACCTTGGCGAGGAGGCGCTGGCAGCCATGGCCGACCGGCCCATCTCGTGCTCCGGCACCACGCTTGGAGACCGCGAATCCGTGCTGGCGTATCTCGAAAGGCTCACGGCCAGGCTTATGCCGTTCGCACCCGGTCCCGGCATGGCGGGCTTCGACCAGGCCGTGCACAACCATCTGTTGCACACGGGCGGGCTGCCCGGCACGCGGCTGCATGAGAACGGCCGCGTGGTGCTCACGCTTGGCTACGTGGAGGGCGAGCCGGAGACGAACGCTGCGGGCGAGGTGCTGGCCGCGGACGGCCGCCCCGTCCCCATGGTCCACCAATACGACAGGAAGCCCGCGCTTTTCCGGCAGATCCGGGAGCGCTGGGGCTGAGACGCGCGAACGGCACGGCGCGGCTATTCGGCGGCCTTTCCGGCCTCGGGATAGGAACCCAGGTGCGGGGCCACGGCCGCGCCGAGCCAAGCGATGGTCTCGCCCAGGTGGCGCATGTTGTTCAGCGCCTCGGCGTCGTCCTGCACCTCGCCCGGGTTCAGTCCGTAGCCCAGGTTCCAGTAGGTGGAGCCGGGCACGATCATCTGCGACATGAGATACATGTGGTTGATGGTGTCGTAGACGTGGGTGCCGCCGCCCCGGCGCACGGCCACCACGGCTGCGCCGATCTTGCCGCGGAAGGCGTAGCCGTTGGCGATGGCCACGAGTCCGGAGCGGTCGAGCACTGCCTTTGTCTCGGCGCTGACGTCAGTGAAGTAGGTGGGCGAGCCTATGACGATGGCTTGCGCCCTGGCCATCTTCGCCATGACGTCGTTGAACATGTCCGTGTCCACGGAACAGCGCATGTCCTTGTTCTCGAAACACTTGTAGCACGCGATGCAACCGCGCACGGGCTTGCCGCCCACGCGCACGAGTTCGGTCTCCCAGCCTGCCGCGTTCAGCGGGGCCAGAACGCGCCGCAAAAGGGTCTCGGTGTTGCCGCCCTTGCGCGGGCTGCCGCAGATGGCGATGGCGTACATGTCCGCCTCCTTTGTTTCCTGGTGTGACTGCCGGGTCCTGTTTGCTCCTGGCAATACTACACGGCCAGGGGCGCATGGCAAGGGCGGAGAGCCGGGACGCCGGGCGAGGCGACCGGTTCATTCCTTCGAGGAAGAGCGGCTGGCGCAGACCGTGTGGAGCACGGACGTGAGCGCTTCACGCTCGATGGGCTTGGAGATGTAGCCATCCATCCCGGCCGCGAGGAACCGCTCCCGGTCTCCGGCCATGGCGTGCGCGGTGAGCGCCACCACGGGAATGCCCGGCCGTCCGTCCCTGGCCTGCTGCTCGCGGATGGCCCGCATGGCCTCGATGCCGTCCATGTCCGGCATCTGGATGTCCATGAGGATGCAGTCGAATTCGCCTTCGCGCGCCATCGCTATGGCCTGGGCTCCGCTCTCCGCCTGGGCCGCGAAATGGCCCATCCGCTCCAGCATGCGGGCCACGGCCAGGCGGTTCACGGCCTCATCCTCCACCACCAGGATTCGCGACGACGCGAGCGCCTTTTGCGGCGCGGCGGCTTCGTGAACGGGGAGCGAGGCCGAGGTGCGAAGGGAAAGCACGAACCAGATGGTCGTTCCCTCGCCGGGGGCGCTGTCCAGGCACATGCGGCCGCCCATGAGTTCGACCAGCTTGCGGCTGATGGTCAGCCCGAGCCCCGCGCCGCCGTAGCGCCGGGTGATGCCTCCCTCGGCCTGGGTGAAGGGTTCGAGGATGGCGCGCAGCTTTTCCGGCCTGATGCCGATGCCCGAGTCCTCGACCATGAACAGGAGGCTTGCCGTGTCCGTCCGGCGATGGGGCAGGGAATGGATGGTGGTCCTGACGAACCCGTGGGCCGTGAACTTGACCGCGTTGCCCACGAGATTGAAGAGCACCTGGCGCAGGCGGAAGAGGTCGCCCTCGACCACCTCCGGCGCGGTCCGGTCGAGGTCGAATTCGAGGCTCACGCCCTTTTCATGGCTGGTGGAGCCAAAGGCCTGCTTCACGTCGGACATGAGATCGTGCAGGCGGAAGGGCTCCATGCTCAGGTCGAGCTTTCCGGCTTCCACGCGGGAAAGGTCGAGGATGTCGCCGAGCAGCCTGGTCAATTGGCGGCCCGCGTTCAGGGCCGTCTGGGCGAATTCGGTCTGGTCGGAGTCCAGCGGCGTGCGCTCAAGCAGTTGCAGGTTGCTGAGGATGCCGTTGAGCGGCGTGCGTAGCTCGTGGCTCATGTTGGCCAGGAACTGGCTCTTGGACTTGTTCGCCGCCTCGGCGGCCTCCTTGGCTTTCACCAGGTCGCGCTGCATCCGCTTGATCTCGCTCAGGTCCAGGTCGATGCAGAACAACTCCTTTTGCCCCGAGAGATTCTCAAGCATCACATGTGAGGAATAGACAGGGACATCCCCACCCGATTTGTTGCGAAGGATCAGTTCTCCGGCCGGGATGCGCACGCCCTCCTTGAGCCAGGCCTCGATGGCCGCGATCACCTCATCGCGCATGGCGAACGGGATGATCAGATCCTCCAACCTGCGACCTAAAGCCTCTTGTTCCGTATAGCCGTAGATGGTCTCGCTGGCCTTGTTCCAGAAGATCACCCGTCGTTCCTCGTCGTAGCCCTGCACGGCGATGTGGGCCACGTCCTCGACCAGGAACTTGAAGCGGTGCTCGCTCTCTCGCAGGGCTTCCTGGGTCTTGAGCCGCTCGGTCATGTCCGTGAAGATGACGGCCACGGCCGAGGGTTTGGGCGATTTGCCGACGAAGATGGGCGTGGTGTTGATGTTGATCCAGGTCGTCTTGTCCGGCCCCTGCACGCCCATGATCACGTCGCGCATGGATTGGCCCGTGCGCAGGGTGTGCAGCGAAGGATGGTCCTCGCCCGGAAATGGAGTGCCGTCCTCGTGGATGGTGGACCAACTCCGCGAGGTCGAGGTGTGCCCGAGTGCCTCGGCCTCGTCGATGCCGAAGATGCGGGCGGCGGTCCTGTTCCAGGTCAGGATGCGCCTAGAACTGTCTTGCAGGAGGATGCCCGCCTCGACGCCTTCGACGACCGCGCGGTAGTTCTGCTCGCTCGCGCGCAGCGCATTTTCCGCCGCCACGCGGCGCGCGGTGTTGACGAGCAGAAGCGCTGCCAGGCCGGCGAGGGAGAGGGTGATGCCGCCGTATATCCAGACGAGTCGGGTATGCTGTTCGTAGAAGGATACCGGTCGGTTGAGAACCTCCGTTCCCTTGGGCAACTTCGTGGTGGAGTAGCCGAAGCGCTGCATGGCCTGAAAGTCCGCCATGGGGATGTTCGGGCTTTCCAGCAGGATCGGCAGGGCGTCCGCGGATTCGCCGTTCAGAATGCGTAGGGCCAGGCGCGCGGCGGCCTCGCCCTGCGAATGCGCGGTGATGATTGTGCCCCCGACCGGCCCATGCCCCATGAATTCGTGCCAGGTGACGTAGATTGGTGCGGGAGATGCGGCGGCCAGACGCCGCACGGCCGCGCCCATGGGCAGGATTCTCCGGTTCTCGACGGGGCGCGTGGCGAGCAGCACGGCCCACTCGGGCCCGAGCGCGGCGTCCGCCTCTTCGAGGGCGATGATTTCCCTTTCCTTGCGTACCGTGATCTCGACGCGACCGGCGAACCCGGCGGTCTGCCGCTGCAGTAAATCGATGTTGGCGTTCCCGGTCATCGTGTCCTCGCCGAGGAAAAGTATGCGGGAAACGCCAGGGTCGAGGCCGAGAGCCATCTCGATGGTTTCACCAAACGACGGCGTCTCGGCGACGCCCGTGACGTTCGTCTGGCCGCGCAGCAGGGCGGGGCTGTAGGAATTGATCCCGCAAAAGACCACGGGAACATCCTTTGCCAGCGCTTCACGGTGGGCGAGCAGAAAATCCAGGGCCCGGTTGTCCGTGACCAGGACGAGATCGACGTCCTGCCCGGCATATCTCGCCTGGAGGTGGTGCAGAAGCTCGATTGCGGCCAGGGAGTCGGGAGCGCCGATGGGTATTCGCATGGCGTCCATGTATTCCACGAAAAGCTCGTGGCGCTGTTCCTGGCCGTCCAGGATTCCGGCGATGCCCGCCTGCATGGCGTCGGTCCATTCGAGCCCTTGATGGTAGCTGTGCAGGACGAGTATGCGGGCCGCGCGGGCGTCGGGCGTGGAGGAGATAAAAGATATGAGAGCGACCGCCAGGAGGACGGTGGTCGAAAGCTTCGTCACGGGCGTGGCAAGGCGCATAACCCACCCCGAAGATTCCCCAAACCCGGCGGCGTTCCGGCGCTACGCCCCGGTCACGCGGGTAAACCGCACACCCGGCGAAATGTCGGGTCGATGCGATTTATTGTAAGCTTATCACGAAAAGAAGATTCAGGGCAATATGCCGGAAAACAAGACTTTCCAGGGGTGATTTTGGTCAAGGGGTGGGGCAGGCGGCGGCGCGCACGCCGTCACCACCCTCGGACTTGCAGGCGTACATGGCGGCGTCGGCCCTGCGGAGTGTGGCGTCCAGGGTCTCGCCGGACTGGTATTGCGCCACACCGCAGCAAATCGTGAGGCCACGCCGTGGATCGTCCGCAGCCGCGTCCGGCCCGGCGAGGCCGCTCTCGCGCACCAGTCGGGAGATGCGCTCGGCCATGGAAAAAGCCGCGCCGCCGTCGGTTTCGGCCAGGACGATGAACTCGTCTCCGCCCCAGCGCACCACAAGGTCGGTGGGCCGGACCACTGTGAAGAGCAGTCGGGCGAGTTCCTTCAGGACCCTGTCCCCGGCGAGGTGGCCCATTTCGTCGTTGACCCGCTTGAAGTCGTCGATGTCCATGACCACGAGGCTGAAGTCGCGCCCGTGGCGCCTGTGGACGTAGGCCGCGCGTTTGAAGGCCTCGTCAAGCCGCCTGCGGTTGGCCGCGCCGGTCAGTTCGTCCGTGACGGCCAGTCGCTCCAGGCTTCGCTGGTAGCGGTTGATGGTCGCGAGCGTGAGCAAGATGACCGCGAGGGAGGCGATCAAGCCCGAGCCCACGGTGCGCAGGAAGTTCATGCGCGCATGGGAAAGGGCGGCCGTCTCGTCCTGCTCCACGATGACGTACCAGTCGAGATCCTCGATGTGGCGCACGGTCAAGAGGATGTCGCGACCGTCGCGGGTGAATTCGAAGCTTTGCGGCTCGCCTCTGGTGGCGAGAATGCTCTCGGCCAAGTGCTCCACGCCAGGCATGGTGCGGATGGAGGAGCGCTCGATCAGCGAGAGGTCGGAATGCACCTGCACCCGGCCGTCCCAATCCACGAGGTAGACCGTGCGCTCGTAGCGCTCCTGAAAGGAGCGGATGAGGTCGGCGATGTGTTCGAGCCTGAGGCCCACGCCGGTCACGCCGAGCAGACGGCCCGAGGCGTCCTCGACCCGGAAGTTGAGGAAAATTGTCAGGGTGCCTTCCGAGGCCTCGTCCGTGTCCACGTCGAGGCGGTATTCGCGTCCGGAGCGCACGAAGCCGAAGTACCACATGTCGTGGTTGCTGGCCGGGCTGAGCACCTTGTGCAGCCCTTTGAAGTGGTAATAGCGCAGGGTCTGGGCCGAGACGAAAAAGGTGGAGAGGTAGCCGTAGCGCTCCTGGATGCCTCGCAGGTAGTCGGTGATCCTGCTCACGTCCCGCTCGCCGTTTGTCGCCCATTCCTTGAGGAAGGCGTCGGCGGACATGCTGGAGGCGACCATGAGCGGGCGGCTCAACTGATTGACGAGTCCCGAGTGGATGTTGTCGCGGGTGAGCGGCAGATCCTTGGTCAGAAGTTCCTCGTGCAGGGCGCTTCGCGTGAGCGTGTAGTTCAGGGCGCTCACGCCCACGAAGGCGGTGACGAGAATCGCCGAGATGGCGAGGAGCAGCTTGGTTTTGGCGTTCATCGACTGAGTCGCCGGACCTTTCTGTATCACGGCGTGCCGCGTTCCCCCCGGAAGCGGACAGGTTGGATGGCCGGGCGGGGGCCAGCGTGGCGGTAGATTCTTGCCCATTTGAAGCGGCAAATCAAGCGCAAAGCCGCAAGGTCAGGTAATGCTTGGAACTCTATTGACTGATTGCGTGACGGCCCAGCCTCGCTCCATCCGTGCCCGCACCTTGCCGGGGGTGCTTCGGCGTTTCATGGCTCCGGCAGACCCGTCCCCATCGCCGACCACGGCTTCCGGTCGGGCTTCCGTGCCCCGTCCTACTGCGCGTCCGAGTCTTCACCAGGCGCATCGGCGTCGTTTTTCGCAGGCCACAGAAACAGGGCGCAACCCCCAAGGAACAACAGGCTGCCCGCGATGGCGAAGACATCGCCGTCGCGAACGCCAGAGGCCAGGAAGCCGAATGACGAGGCCACGAAGAGGAGCCAACCCTGCGTTGGGCGGTCGGGCAATCGGGACATGAACACCTCGATACTGGTTTTGCGCGTGCCGTGCGGCATGAGGCCGCTGATTGGGGAGAGCGTCGTGTTCAGATCGGGCGAAGCGCTGTTTTCCTGGCCGAGGTTGACAAGGGAATTTTGAAATGTCAACAATGGTCCTACCAAATGCGTGAGCATTTTGTGTCCCTGGGGCTTGAAAATGTGCCTTGCCAGCATGAGTTCTTGGTATTCATGCTGAAATAAAAGGGTATTTTAATGATGCCCCTGTCTGTCATTCGAGCAAAACACAAAAATAGGTATTACCAATGAGCCAGGCAAACGGCAAACAGCTTCTCAGCTTCATTCCTGCCCAGGGCGGCCGCTGCTCCGAGGACGTGGCCCTGCAGATCGAGGCGGCCATCGTCTCTGGAGCCGTCAGGCCCGGCGAGAGTCTGCCCAGCGAGCGCGAGATGCAGGCCCTGTTCCGCACCGGGCGCGGCGTGATCCGTGAGGCGCTGCGCGCGCTCAAGGAGAAGGGACTGTTGGAGATCAGAAAGGGCGCGCGCGGGGGCGCGTTCGTGAGGGAGCCGGACGGCAGCAACGTGGGCCGCTCGTTGGCGCTTCTGCTCAAGCTGCACCATGTCTCGCCGGAGCACGTCATCGAGTTTCGCGAGAGCATGGACAGGACCATCACGGTGCTGGCCATCGCCAGGGGCGAGGCAAGCGAGAAGCAGCGCCTCCTGTCCGGCGCGCTCAGGCTGCGCGAGGCCGCGCGGCGCGAACCGCCCGATCTCGACGTGCTGGCCGAGATGGACCGCGACTTGAACCTGAGCTTTGGCCGCATGGCCAGAAATCCCGTCTTCGAGTGGGTCATGTCGGCCCTGCAGGAGGGCTTCGGCTCGCGCGACCACGCCCTCTACGAGGACGCCGAATTTCGCGAGCAGACCACTGACAACTGGGTGGAGACGGCCACGCGCATCGCAGCCGGGGAGCCGCTCAAGGCGCTCTCCAGCATCGGCCACCACTATGTCTTGCTGCGCCGCCGCATCCAGGCCGGAGGCGGCGCGGGCCTCGCGCCCACGGAATTTCCCTCGCCGTGCCCGGACGGCGGCGAACATGCCGGGCCGGTCCAAGACAGCGGCGCGGCCTGAGAAGAGAAGACCATCCGGCCCACGGGCCACATGAAACAGGAGGATGAATGTCCAAGAATTACGATTACATCATCGTCGGCGGCGGCTCTGCCGGCAGCGTGCTGGCCAACCGCCTGAGCGCCGACCCCGAAAACAAGGTGCTGGTGCTCGAAGCCGGTCATGCGGACTACCGCCTTGATTTCCGCATCCACATGCCCGCCGCCCTGACCTATCCGCTCGCGGGCAGGTTCTACAACTGGTGGTACGAGTCAGAGCCCGAGCCCCACATGCACGGCCGCCGCATCTACCAGCCGCGTGGCAAGGTCCTGGGCGGATCGAGCTGCATCAACGGCATGATATACATCCGCGGCAACGCCATGGACTACGAGAAGTGGGCCTCCAACGAGGGCCTTGAGAACTGGGACTATGCCCATTGCCTGCCCTATTTCAAGCGCTTCGAGTACCGCTTGGCCGGGGCCGACGCCTGGCAGGGCACGGGCGGGCCGCTCTACCTGACCACCCCCAAGTGCGACAATCCCCTCTTCGACGCCTTTTTCAAGGCCGTGCAGGAGGCCGGATATCCCATCACCAGGGACGTCAACGGCTACCGGCAAGAGGGCTTCTCCAGGTTCGACGGAACCATCTATCGCGGCCGCCGCCATAACGCGGCCCGGGCCTACGTGCACCCCGTCAAAAACCGTCGCAACCTGACCATCAAGCTGCGCGCCCAGGCGCTGCGCATCATCTTCTCGGGCAACCGGGCCGTGGGCGTGGAATACCTGAGGGGCAAGAAGAAGCACACGGCCCACGGCGCGGAGATCATCTGCTGCGGCGGAGCCATCAACTCGCCGCAGTTGCTCCAGCTTTCGGGCGTGGGCAATGGCGAAAACTTGCGCGCCCTCGGCATTCCGGTGATCCACGACCTGCCCGGCGTGGGCGAGAACCTGCAGGATCACCTGGAAGTCTACGTGCAGTACGCGAGCAAGAAGCCGGTCAGCCTTTTCCCGGCGCTCAAGTGGTACAACCAGCCGTGGATCGGCATGCAGTGGCTCTTCGGCCGCAAGGGCGTGGGCGCGAGCAACCACTTCGAGGCGGGCGGCTTCATCCGGGGCAACGACACCGTGGCCTATCCGAACCTGCAATACCACTTCCTGCCCATTGCCATCCGCTACGACGGTTCCGTGGCCAACCAGAGCCATGGCTACCAGGTGCACGTCGGCCCCATGAACACCGACGTGCGCGGCCACGTGAAGCTCAAGTCGGCCGACCCGCTGCAGCATCCGGAGATATTCTTCAACTATCTCTCCACCGAGCAGGAGCGGCGCGACTGGCTGGACGCCATCCGCTGCACGCGCCGGATCATGACCCAGCCCGCCTTCGACGAGTTCAGGGGGCCGGAACTCGCGCCGGGCGAGAAGGTGCAAAGCGACGAGGAGATTCTCGATTTCGTGGCCCGCGAGGGCGAGAGCGCCTACCACCCGAGCTGCACCTGCAAGATGGGCTACGACGACACGGCCGTGGTGGATTCGCAGCTGAAGGTCCACGGCGTTTCGGGCCTGCGCGTGGTGGACGCCTCGGTCATGCCCTCCATCACCAACGGCAACATCTACTCCCCGGTGATGATGATTGCCGAGAAGGCCGCGGACCTGATCCTGGGCAACACCCCCCTGGCCCCGGACAACGCGGGCTATTACCGCCACGGCCAGGAGTAGTGGGGCGTAAATGCGCCTTGACGGAGCCGCCTTCCGCGCTTGAACGCCACTGCGGCGTTTTCAAGCGGCTTTCGGGGGAGCGTTCCAGCAGCCCGACAGAGGAGTCTGAATGCTGAGAAAGAAGATGTACATCGACGGAACGTGGGTTGAGGCGCGCTCGGGCAAAACGAGCCGCACTTCAAATCCGTTCGACCAAAGCATCCTGGCCGAGGTTCCTTCCGGGGACCGCGAGGACGCGCGCGCGGCAATTACGGCCGCGCGCCGCGCCTTCGACCATGGGCCATGGTCAGGCGTCACCGGTCCCGAGCGCGGCCGCATGCTGCAACGGCTGGCCGATCTCGTGGTCCGCGAGCGCGAGGATCTGGCCCGGCTCGAAACCCTGGACACGGGCAAAACCCTGGAGGAGTCGCGCTGGGACATGGACGGCGTGGCGGAGATATTCCGCTACTACGCCGGGCTGGCCGACAAGGACGAGGGCGAGGTCATCGCCTCGCCCGTGGCGTCGAGCACGAGCCTTCTGCTGCGCGAGCCCATCGGCGTGTGCGGCCAGATCATGCCCTGGAACTACCCGCTGCTGCAGGCCTCGTGGAAGATGGCCCCGGCCCTGGCGGCGGGCTGCGCCATCGTCATGAAGCCGAGCGAGATCACGCCGCTCTCGACCATCCGGATCACCGAACTGGCCGAGGAGGCCGGGTATCCGCCGGGCGTGGTCAATCTCGTCCTGGGGCCTGGGCGCAGCGTGGGCGCGGAACTGGCCGAGAGCCTGGACGTGGACATGATCTCCTTCACTGGCGGCGCGGTGGCCGGGCGAAAGATCGTCATGGCCGCAAGCGGCAACATGAAGAAACTGGCCCTGGAACTCGGCGGCAAGAATCCCAACATCGTCTTCGCCGATGCCGACTTCGATCTGGCCGTGGACCAGGCCCTGAACGCGGTCTTCTTCCACGCCGGGCAGATATGCTCGGCCGGGACCAGGCTTATGGTCGAGGACGCCATCCACGACGAGTTCGTGGAGGCGCTGGCCGCGCGCATCGCGCGCATCCGTCTGGGCGACGGCATGGACCCGGCCACCGAGATGGGGCCGCTCATTTCGGCCGGGCATCTGGCCAAGGTCGAGGAATACGCGGCCATCGGCAGGGCCGAAGGGGCGAAGCTCCTGGTCGGCGGGAAGCGGCCCGAGGACGCCGCGCTGCAGGATGGCTTCTTTTTCGAGCCGACCCTGTTCGCGCAGTGCACGGCCGCGATGCGCATCGTGCGCGAGGAGGTCTTTGGCCCGATCATCACCGTGGAGCGCTTCGCGGGCGAAAAAGAGGCCGTGCGCCTGGCGAACGACACGGAGTACGGCCTCTCGGCCGGGTTCTTCACCCGCGACCCGGACCGCATCCACCGGGTCGCGCGGGCGCTTCGCTTCGGCACGGTCTGGGTCAACGACTTCAACGTCTATTTCGCCCAGGCCCCCTGGGGCGGCTACAAGCAGTCCGGCATGGGGCGCGAGCTCGGCCGCATCGGCCTCGAAGAATACCAGGAAGTCAAACACGTCTTCCAAAACCACGACCCCAAACCCCTGGGCTGGTTCGGCGGCGCACGCGGCTGACGCCGTCGTCGTTTTCATCGTCGCGGGATGCGGCAGCCCGGCGCGGCCGTCCTTTCCCGGCGCAACCCAAACGCGGGAGAAATCATGACAGGTTACGGAAAAAAGCTGGCACTCATCCTGGCTCTGGTCCTGGCCCTGGCCTTTTCGGGCGGCGCGGCCTTCGCCAAGGACGACAAGGTGCGCTTCGTCTACGTGGGCTGGACCTGCGTGACCACCAAGACCGACGTGGCCACGGCCATTCTGAAGAGCCTGGGCTACGACGCGCAGGCGTTGCTCGTCTCGGTGCCCATCGCCTACGAGGCCATGTCGAGCAACGAGGCCGACGTTTTTCTGGGCAACTGGATGCCCTCCATGAAGACCATCGCGGACGCTTATTTCGAGCGCGGCACGGTGGTGCAGTACACGCCCATCATGCCCGGCGCCAAATACACCCTGGCCGTTCCCACCTACGCCTGGGAAGGCGGACTGAAGCACTTCGACGACATCGCCGGGTTCGGCGACAAGCTGGGCTGGAAAATCTACGGCATCGAGGAAGGCAACGACGGCAACGAGATCATCCAGGCCATGATCGACGCGGACATGCACGACCTGGGCAGGTTCGAGTTGGTGCCTTCCAGCGAGCCCGCCATGCTCGGCCAGGTGCAGTCCTTCGCCAGGAACGAGCAGTGGATCGTCTTCCTCGGCTGGTCGCCGCACAGCATGAACGAGAATATCGACATGAAATATCTCGATGGCAGCACGGCCGAGACCTTCGGCGAGAACGACGGCACCGCCGTGGTCTACACCAACATCCGCGCGGGCTTCGACACGGAGCAGCCCAACGTGGCTAGGTTCCTCAAAAACTATCGCGTGCCCGTGGAGATGATCAACCAGATCATGGTTACGCTGCACGACAACCCCGGCATGAAGCCTATCGAGGCGGCCGCCGCGTGGCTGAAGAAGAATCCCGAGCTGTACCGAGCGTGGCTTGACGGCGTGACGACGACGGACGGCCGCCCCGCGTTGCCGGTCTGGGAGAAGGCCCTGGCGGACATGTAGCAGCCACACCGTCGAGGAAGCGCGTATTTAACGCGCCGCAACGTGAAAGAGCCCGCCGTGCATGATGCACGGCGGGCTCTTTCGTTCCGAACGGGAACCCCTGTTCGGGGTCGATTACTTCTTGTCCAGGTCGCGGATCAGGCGGCGCAGATCCTCAGCCATGGTGTCCAGGGCCGCGGCCGCGTCGGCCGAGGCGGACATGCCCCTGGAGTATTCGGCCGCGAGATGGCTGATGCGCTCGAGCGTGCCGCGCACCTCGTCCGTGGCCCGAGCCTGGGAGCGGGCGTCCTCGGCGATCTGGCGCACACCCTCGGCCGAGGTCTCGGCCAGCCGCAGGATGTCCTCCAGCGAGCGGCCCGAGGCGTTGCCGTGCCGCGTGGCCTCGTCCACGGCCTCCTTGGCCTTGTCCACGCCCTCGATGTTCAGCGAGGCGGCGTCTTGGATGCCCTTGATGTGCTCGGTGACCTCCTTGGTCGCGAGCACGGTCTTCTCGGCCAGCTTTCGCACTTCGTCCGCGACCACGGCGAAGCCGCGCCCGGCGTCGCCCGCGCGGGCGGCTTCGATGGCGGCGTTCAGCGCAAGCAGGTTCGTCTGGTCGGCGATGTCGTTGATCACGCCGATGACCTGGCCGATGGCCTTGGCCTTGTCGCCCAGCGTGCCCATGTTGTCCTTCAGGGTCGTGGCCATTTCGTTGACCGTGTTCACGGAATCCACGGCCTTGCCCGCGATGGTCGAGCCCTCGGCGGCTTTTTCGCGCGTGGCCTGGGCGCGCTCGCTGGCCTCGTCGGCCCGGGTGGAGACGACCACCACCGAGGCGCTGATCTCTTCGACCGTGTTTACGGCGGCGTCGAGCCGGTCGCGCTGTTCCTGTGCGCCGCGTTCGGCCTCGCCCACCTGCTTGCGCAGCAGGCTGGCCTTGTCGTGGATGCCTTCGACCACGGCCAGAAGCTCTTCGGCCGCGGCGCGCAGCGCCTCCTGACGCGCCCGGTTGGCCTCCTCGCGGGCTTCGGATGCCGAGCGCAGGCTTTCCTCGGCCTGGCGTGCGCAACGGTTGGCCTCGTCTTCTTTCTGGGCCGACTGGGCGATCATGCTCTTCAGGCGGGCGACCATGCCTTCGATGGCGCCCTTGAGCCGCCCGAGATCGGAGCGGAAGACGCCCTCGGCGCGGGCGTCGAGATTACCCTTCTCCACTTCGGCCGCGAACTTCTCGATGCGCGCCAGGGGGCGTCCCACGAGGCGCGAGAAGGTCAGGTAGAGCACGGCCAGGATGCCCGCCAGTCCTGCAAGGCCGATGAAGGCGACTAGGCGGCTCGATCCGGCCACGGTCTCCTGCACCTTGGCGATTGGGATGTAGACGATCTCCATGGTCTCGACGCGGTTGTCGAGCCGGGGCGGGCTGTCGAAGGCGTACTTGCCGCGCAGGGACACCGGAGCGTCCTCGGGCCTGGAGTGGCAGGGCAGGCAGCTCGCTTTGTTGGGTTCGCCGATGGCGATGATGTAGTTGTCCACGCCGTCGATGGTCTTCACGCCCTGCCAGACGAGTTCCTTCTCCTTGGCCCGGTGCATGTCGTCCAGCAGCCGGATCAATTCGGCCTCAACCTGCGAGGCCCGGTTGTTGTGGTTGAGCGGCTTGGTCGAGACGGTGCGGAACACGATGTCGTAGCGCTTGTCCTCCGGAATGCGGGAGAAGACGCCATTGGCCGCGAACGAGGTGGACTGCAGCTCGGTGACGAAGTCTCCCTTCTCCACCAGCTTGGTGGCCTCGGGACGCATGACGCCGCCCACGTGTGAGCGCACGGCCTTCATGGACCACAAAAGCATGTCCGCCTTCTGCCGGTACTGGATTTCGATCTCGGAACGCATGTCGCGCCCGATGATCACCACCAGGGCGGCCATGACGACGAGGCACAGGCAGCCGCAGACGGCCATGAACGTTTTACTGATGCTCACATTTATCCTCCATGCACGAATAGTGTGCAAAAAATAGGCGATGGGGGGCGCTGCGGCGTCGCTTCCGACAGCATCCCCCCATCGGCGGGGCGACGTTACAATCTGGTGAAATACGAGTCAATCGGTCGAGATAATAGCCTTGTCGAACCGGCCGCTCCCCGGTTTCCGTGGTGCCTTGAACGGCCTTGCTCGCGAGGAGGGAACCGGATCGCCGGTATTTTTCCTGAATGTTTGTTCAGCGAGTTTTTTACGGCAACACGGCAGATGAGGCGTATTCAGCGGTCTGAATCCGGGAGATCGTCGTAGCCGGGGCAGCCGCATGAGCGGGCGTGGTGGGCGTCCAGGGGAAAGTCGCGGCAGATGGCCGCCTTTGTGGACTCGATGGCGCAGGAATACGCTCCGTCGCGGATCTCGAGCCAGGGACAGGCATCGACCACGCGCCGCTCCCCCTCGACGGTGTACCACATCCGGCGCACCGGCTCCGCCCCGCCAGGGGCCACGGTTTCGATGCGGGCCAGGATGTCGTGGCGTCCCTGGGCCTGCCAGCGGGCGAAGTCCTCGGGCTCGCACTCGGTATCGTGGGCCCGGAGCGCCAGGCAGCAGTGGCCGCAGCGGCGACAGCGGAATCCGGGTTGTCGTTGCGTCATGAGGGGTTCTCGGAGCGCCGGGCGAGGCGCAACTCGCGGCGGACGAGCGAAGCCTATGACGGATCGAGGGAAATTGCCAGCGGCGCGAAGGGTTCCGTCTGGTGACAATCTTCTTTTTTCAGGCCGAGGCGACAGGGTGCTTTGCGCCCCGGCGAAGGCCCAGGCCCTGTACCCGCTCCATGGCCTCGGCCAGGGTCTGGCGCAGGGGTTCGTCCGGCAGGCCGAGGAAGCGCGCGGCGTGCTCCAGGGGAAGTCCCTCGATGAAAAGCAGGCCGAGAAGCGATTTCTGCAGCGGCGTGAGCAGATCGGGGCAGCGCGCGGGCAGGCTCGGCTCGTGCCCGGCGGCCACGAGCACCGCATCCAGGAGGTCGGCGGTGTGCTGCAGGGGATAGTGGGCCGAGACCAGCCAGACGCGCATGGCCTCGCGGCACAGCGCCGTCAGGGCCGAGGCGCTCAAGAGATTCGTCCCGGAGTCGGCCGTGGCCAGGCAGCGGACCAGAGCCTGCTCGAGAAGCATGCGCACCGAGGCCACTGTGGCGGGACGGGTCAGACCCGTGATGCGCAAAAGCTCCGCCTCGACCACAGACGTGAGCAGGGCGCGGACTTTGGGATCGCTGCCGATGTCCGGCAGGGGGCGCAGGGAAGCGTCGCCCAGAGGCGCGCTTGGGGCCGCGGCAGGGCCGCGGGAACGGAAGGAAGAGGTTTGCGGCTGCATGGGCGAACTCCGAAAAATCGTTTCGTGGCGCACACCCCCTTTTACGGACCGATTCCGGATTTCGTTTAGAGGGGAGGAGAGAAAATCAGGCGATAGGCACGCGGAGCGCCGCTAGTCAGGCGCGCGAGCGTGGTGTATGCTTTGTTGATGGATATGTTTCCTAAACGGCAGATCAGGGCGGCCGGGCGTCTGGCGCGTCTGGCGCAAAAGCCGCCCGCAAGCCTGCTGCTCGAAGGCGGCAGCCAGGCCGAGCGACGGGTCATGAGCCTTTTTTGGGCCGCGGCTGTGAATTGCGCGGCGCTGTCCGAGACCGGCCCCTGCGGAGCCTGCCCGGCCTGCGTGCAGATGCATGGCCAAGCCTCGCGCGACCTGTTCTTTTTCGATTTCAGCGCTGGCCCCTGGAAGGACGTCATCGATGAGTTGCGGGAGGCGCGCCGGGTGCTGGGCGAGCCGCCACGCGAGGGAACGCGCCGCGTCGTGGCGTTGTTTGAGGTCCAGGGCATGCTCGACGAGCACGCCAACCTGCTGCTCAAGTCCATCGAGGAGCCTGGCCCCTTCAACGTCTTCGTGCTCACCGCGCCGCAGCGCGAGCGCATCCTGCCCACGCTTGTCTCGCGCAGCTTCGTCATGACCCTGGCCTGGCCGCGCCCCACAAGCGCCCCGGAGGGAGAAGGAGCGGCGGACGACCCCGCAGGCGCGCTCACTGCGGCCTTTTACGGATTTCTGGACACAGGCAGGGGGCTCTTCGCCCACACGGGAGGCAAGGCCAAGCTCGACAAGGCGCAGGCCGAAGCGTTCGTGATCGCGGCCCAGCGCGATCTGGCCCAGGCGCTTTCCGGGACGGCCACGGCCGGCGGGGCGCGCTTTCTGGCCGAGCGCCTGGATCTGGCCGGGCTGCGCCGTCTGGATCTGCTTCTCGATCAGGCCCGGGAATCCCTGCAAACCAAGGTCAACCCCTCGCTGGTCGTGGACTGGCTGGCCGTGACCGCGCGCGGCCTTGCGATCTGAGCGCCGCCGGTTTTCCTTGCCCAGGGCGATGAATTCACCTAAATTACACGCAAGAGTTGCCTTGCGGTAACCAACTGCCGGATATCAATGGTGTCGAAAAATTCGCCTGACAGGCCAACTTGCGCTGCGCCCTCCAGCGCCTCGCGGGAGGATTCCCCGCGACCGGAGGCGTCCGGCGCGGGCAGGGAGACCATGCAGCACCAACCGTCCCGATCGGAGCTCCTGAGGCTCCCGCCGCCCTCCGGCGGCCCCATCGCCAAGACCCTTTATTCGCTGCTCACACCGCCGCTGTCGAAGTTCATCGGTCTTTCGGAGATAAACCGCATCTACGCCCACAGTGCCGTGGGTGACACGGACCGTTTCCTCGACATGGCGCTGGGAACCATGGGCATCGACATCGCCCTTTCCGACGAGGACCGTGCCCGCATCCCCGCCGAGGGGCCGTGCGTGGTCGTGGCCAACCATCCCTTCGGGGCCGTGGAGGGCATGATCCTGGCCAAGGTGCTGCGCCAGGCCAGGCCCGACGCCAAGCTGATGGCCAACTACCTGCTCGCCCTGATTCCCGAGATGGCCCGGATCATCATCCAGGTCGATCCCTTCGGCACGGGCGATTCCACCAAGAAGAACATCGGCCCCCTCAAGGAAGCCATGCGCTTCCTGCGCGATGGCGGCATCCTGGGCATCTTCCCGGCCGGCGAGGTCTCCTCCATCAACATTCTCAAGCGGGCCATCACGGACAAGGAATGGAGCCCCACGGTGGGCCGCATCATCAAGCGCACGGGCGTGCCCGTCCTGCCTGTCTACTTCAAGGGCTCCAACCGGGCGCTCTTCCACCTCATGGGGCTCATCCATCCGCGCCTGCGCACCATCATGCTCCCGCGCGAGATGCTCAAGCGCCAGAACACGACCATCGAGATGCGCATCGGCCAGCCCATTCCGCCCAGCCAACTCAAAGGCTTCGAGACCGACGAGCAGCTCATGGAATACCTGAAGTTGCGCACCTACGTTTTGCGTAACCGCGACCAGAAGGAGAAGCCCCGGCTGGCCCTGCCGCCCAAGGCCAGCGTCGAGATCGTGGCCCCGCAGTCGCGAGAGGCGCTCGAAGCGGAGATCGCGGCCCTGCCGCGCGAGCAGATCCTCGTGGAATCCGTGGACCAGATCGTGTTCATCGCCCGCAAGCCGCAGATCCCGAACTGCATGGAGGAGATAGGCCGTCTGCGCGAGATCACCTTCCGCGAGGTGGGCGAGGGCACGGGCAAGGCCACGGACCTCGACCGCTTCGACGACGCCTACTGGCACCTGGCCATGTGGAGCCGGACGGACCGGGAGATCATGGGAGCCTACCGCCTGGGGCCGGTGGACGAGATCCTGCGCGACAAGGGGCCTTCGGGTCTTTATACCAATACCTTGTTCACCCTGAAGCCCCGGTTTCTCGAAAGCATAAATCCCGGCCTGGAGATGGGCAGGTCATTCATCCAGAGCCGCTATCAGAAGAGCTACACCTCGCTGCTCATGCTCTGGAAGGGCATCGGAGTCTTCGTCAGCCGCAATCCGCGCTACGCCATGCTCTTCGGCCCGGTGAGCATTTCAAACGATTACAAGGGGTTTTCGCGAGAGTTGATGCTGCGCTTCCTCTCCATGCGCGAGGCGGCCGGTCTACTTTCCAAGACCGTCAAGCCCAAGACGCCGCCCAAGCTCAAACCGCTCTCCCTCTCGGGGCTGGTCATCAACTCGGCGCGGCAGGTTTGTCGCGACATCGACGACCTAGCCGCGCTCATCTCCGAGGTGGAGGGCGACCAGAAGGGCGTGCCCGTGCTGCTCAGGCAGTATCTGAAGCTCGGTGGCAAGCTCCTGGCCTTCAACGTGGACCAGGACTTTGCCGACGCCCTGGACGGCCTGATTCTGGTCGATCTGCGCCTCACCGACCCCAAAATCCTGGCCCGCTACATGGGTAAGGACGGGGCCAAGGAGTTCCTGGCGCATCACGGCATCGAGGCGGAACTGTAGCAAGCTGCTCGATACGCTCGATCTGCCGCGTTGCCGTGAAAGCGCCTGGGCCGACGCG